>NZ_DAINNK010000001.1:0-172935 GCF_036735925.1 Povalibacter sp. | reverse complement strand
GGCTGTGTAGAGGACTTCCACCTCCAAATGAGTGCGCCCTGCCGGGCGCACAAAACAAAAGCGCCCCGCCAGATGGCGGGGCGCTTTTTTTCCTGACCCTCTCTGAATCAGTCGCCGGACTCGGAGTCTTTCTCCGGGCCCGGCGACCTCATCACGTTCCTCTAGTAGTGATCCGTGTAGCGACCGACCCGGCAGGTGTAGCCCGACGGCGGCGGCGGCAGCACGAATGCTGAGGCCGGCGTTCCCTTCGGATGCGATGCCAGCGTTGTGGCTGCCCACACATTGAACGCAGCGCGATTCACGGTTGGCCACTGATGGCCGTGAGTCGACGAACACGCCACGTGCACGACATTGGACTGCGCACTGAAGTAGTTGGATCCCACCTGGGTACTCGGCCGATAGTCGGAGCACAGGGTGCTGCCGCAGTACCAGATGTCGTTCGCACCACCCCAGACCGTGATCACGATCATCGGATCCAGCGTCGTGCGCAGCGGCAGCGGGCCGACGCGTCCCTGGAAGATCTTGGTCGGATTGTTGATCACGGCCTGACGTCGCGCCGCAAATTCATCGGCGCCCGGATAGGCCGTCCCGTTGTCCTGGGTGACATACCATTCACCCGACAGCGGCAGACCGCCCGCCCAGAAGTCCGAATTGAACAGCAGTGCGCGATTGGTCATCGTGCCGCCCGAAGAAATACCGCCGAGGTACATGCGCTTCGAGTCGACCGGGAAGCTCGCTGCCACGCAGCGTACGACCGCTTCGAGGAACTGGGAGTCCGGACCTTCGGCCGTCTTCCAGGGATCGCCGGCAGCGGCGAAGACGCGACCTTCATTCCACGGATTCCAGTTCCAGCCGCCCGTCCCTGCCTGATTGCAGGTTCCGCCGTTGACGCTGGTCCCGGACCCGTTCGGATCCTGACCCGCACAGCGACGCACCGGACCGATGATCAGGAAGCCGTTGCTGGAGAGCGCACCCATGCCGCCTCGTGCCCCCAGGTTTTCATTCGTCGACTCGACCGAACCGGTGAGCGAGACGAACACCGGGCGCGGTGTCGAGACATTCGAAGGCACGTTCAGCACGAACGCACGGGCCACACCGTTGTGCATGAAGCCCTGATTCACGCCGGCGCGCGCCGTGAATCCGCTCGGACAGCTTCCGGGCAACTGGTTGTTGCCGCCGCTACCGCCGTTCACCGTCACGAGGAGTTCCGGCCGGTTCGCCGTGTTGTCCGCGGAATTGAACGTGACCCGGTATTGATTGGCCGAGTCGACTGCCACACCGAAGGTCGCATGACCCAGGGTGCGCCGCGAATTCACGTAGTCCGTGACGTTCCACTCGTAGTACTGCGGCGTGATGCCGACGGTCGTCGTCGCAATGGGGGACGACGCGTAGAAGTCCACACCCGTTTCGGTACTGGAATTGTTGTAGGTGACGTTCGCACCGCTCCAGGTCGTGGTCTTCGTTCCCGGCCACACCGAGACGGATTGTCCGGTGCCCGACGTGGCGTCATGCCGGCCGTACACCCGCAGCCGCGCGGACAGAATGGTGCCGGCGGGAATCGAATTCAGCGGGAACTGCAGGAACGATGCCCGTGTCAGGCCTTCCGCATCCGCGAGGCGCGCGAGCAGGTTCACGTCGTACGCGTAGTTGGTTGCCGGTGAGCCGCTCTGTACATAGGTGCCAGAGTTCGAAGCGAGCGGGACGGTCGTTTCCGAGCCACCACCTCCGTTGCCCGCCATGATGATGACGAGTTCGGGACGGCTTGCCGCGTTGTCGGCGGAATTCAAGGTGACTCGATACTGGTTCGCAGAATCCACGGCCAGGCCGAACGTCGCATGGCCCAGGGTGCGCCGCGAATTCACGTAGTCCGTCACGTTCCATTCGTAGTACTGCGGCGTGATGCCGACGGTCGTCGTCGCAATGGGGGACGACGCGTAGAAGTCCACACCCGTTTCGGTACTGGAATTGTTGTAGGTGACGTTCGCACCGCTCCAGGTCGTGGTCTTCGTTCCCGGCCACACCGAGACGGATTGTCCGGTGCCCGACGTGGCGTCATGCCGGCCGTACACCCGCAGCCGCGCGGACAGAATGGTGCCGGCGGGAATCGAATTCAGCGGGAACTGCAGGAACGATGCCCGTGTCAGGCCTTCCGCATCCGCGAGGCGCGCGAGCAGGTTCACGTCGTACGCGTAGTTGGTCGTCGGCGTACCGCTCTGCACGTACGTATCCGAACTGGACGCAATCGTGATGGTTTCACCCGAGCCACCACCGCCACCAACGTTCGCCTCCATCGTCGTCAGACCGCCGTTGATGTTGAGCACCCACGTCCAGCCGTAGCCCATCAGGACGCGATTGCCATACACCACCGGGCCGCTGGCAGAACCATTCGGGAATCCGTCCGTCGGGGCCGGCACATACGCGCCGCGTGCCGGCGACGCCTGCACTTCCCTGACGATGTTGCCGTTGGCGGCATTGAAAACGCGCAGTCGACCGTCCCACGCCGAGGCATACATCAGCCCGTTGGCGTAGGCGATGCCGCCGAAGCCGCCGGCATCGAGCTGTCGGATCCAGATGGGTGTACCGGTCGCGGCATCGAGCGCCGCTGCTTCGGCCGTTGCCGGCACCGGATCGTTGCGACCGCCACCGATCGTCGAGGTGTTGCTGGTCACGTAGATGCGTCCGTCGCCATAGGCGGTCGACTGCATCACGCCGCCGATGGCGCTGGCGCGCCCCACCGGGGTATTCCAGATCGCCGCACCGGTGTCGCGGTCGAACGCACGATACGTGCCGTCCTTGCCGCCGACGCCGACCATGCGGCGCCCGTTCGCAACGAACAGGTTCGGCGCAGCGCCCACGTCATAGTCGTAACGCAGTACGCCACCGAGCTGGTACACGTCGTTGGACCTGAACTGCTGGGCCCAGCGGATCGCACCGGTGTCGATATTGAACGCAACCAGCGAGTCCGAGTACGGACCGGCAGGATCGCGATAGGCCTGGCCGGTGCCGATATAGCCCGTGCGCGTGGACACATCGATCGCCGCGGTCGACCACACCGAAATGCCGCCGCCGCAGGACGCGCTCGGACACATGTTGGTGCTGTACGGCAGGATCGCGCCCGTCGTCGCATTCAGGAAGGCGACCCGACCGCGGAACATCGGCGTTGCAGGGATGAACACCTGGTACGAGCCCGTACCGATGATCAGGGTGTTGCCGACCACGATCGGCGAGGACGAGATGCGGCTGTTGGGCGACGTTTCGATCCGGGTCGTCCAGCGCACCGCGCCGTTCGCTCGGTCGAGCGCATACACATACGAGTTGTTGCCGGCGACATAGACCGTGTCGCTAGTAACGAATGGCGAGGGCGAGAGCATCGTCGTCTGCGGACGCACGCGCCACAGCACGACGCCATCGCTGACGCGCACTGCCTTCACATAGCCTGAGAAGTCCGAGTAGTAAGCCACACCGTCGACCACGGTCGGTGTACCAGTGATGCCGCCATCGGTGGTACGACGCACGACATTGAGCGTCGAGACGTTGGAGGTCGAGATCTGTGTGTCGCTGGTAGCTCGTGAATTGTCGTAATTCTTGCCGAACATCGGCCAGTTCTCAGCAGCTGTGGCCGGACTCATCATTCCGGACACACTGAGACCCACCGCGGCAATACATGCCAGTGTCCTCAACTGTTTCATGGGTGATCCTCAAAGATTCTTCGCAGATAATTGGCTGCGAACCGGGCGAGCGTGCCCTGCTCACTCGCGGAAAAGCGTTCCCCCGGAACTTCCGCGATGCCACAGTGCGATCGCATAACTGTTACGAAGCGCACTGCGCCCGGAAGTATGCGGTGTCGATTGAGCACCCCCGTGTCAATTCGCGCACATCGGATATCAGCTTTCCGATTCGCCGCGATTCAGGGGTTGTCGCAATAAAGACTACGACATGAAGGCAGGCATGACGCCAAGTGGGATTATGTCTCGCTGCCGGCGGCGCCCTCCTGCGCCCGATACGTCATTTCTTCTGACGTCACACCCAGGCGCCGTTCAGGCGCCTGGGTGATTTCACAAAATACCTTCAATCAATCACGCGTTGACAGGCTCTGCCGTCTTTCGCTTCCGCCGGGCAACGAGCGAGCCTGCGAGGCCTGCCAGCAGCAGACCGAACGAGGCGGGTTCGGGCACGGATGTCGATGGTGCGTTGACCAGCAGACTGCCGTTGCTGACGTCCCACGACTCATACTGGAGAAGGCCGTCGTAGCCCCAGAGGTCTCCTCCCGTAATCGAAATCGCGGCCAGGCCTAGATCCAGTGCCGAAAAGTCGAGAGAGAAGAGCCGGAACTGCGACAGGCCGAGCTGGTTCGACAGACCCGAGAACGAAAATTCAAAGATGTTCGCGGAACCCGCCGTTGAACTGAAATCCGCCCCGGAATTGAGCGGACCATCGAGGAAGGTATCGAATCTTACGTTCGTGAGCGACAGCAATGGCGCGTCCCACGCAAGGTTCAGATCGTAGGCACCGACGAACCCGCCATCGAGACCACTCACCATCACATCGACGCTGGCGGTGCCTCCCTGCGTGACCGATGCACTGGCCGGCACGACGCTCAACATGGGAATGGCATTCGCCACACCGGTGCTGGCAGCAAGGATCGCGCAGCTCAGCAGGATCCGGTTGGTCAACTTGGTCTTTGCTTTCATGGTATTTGCTCCGTTTCAGAATTCATCGCGTTACTGGGCAGCGCAACCGGGACGGTCGCACTTCAGCGAGCAGGCACGCGCGTCGCCGACATCGATCATGCCGTTGCGATTTGCGTCGCGCAGATCCCGGGGGCCTGACGCCGGCTGATTGCGGGCGGCCGTGATCAACGCGATGTCGTTGCTGTCGATATCGCCGTCAGCATCGATCGAGCAGACACGCTCGTAGTGATCGATGTACGGACCGATCCGGCAGGTGTAGCCCGCAGGGGGCGGCGGCAGCACGAATGCGGAGGCCGGCGTTCCCTTCGGATGCGATGCCAGTGTGGTGGCAGCCCACGTATTGAATGCAGCGCGATTCACGGTTGGCCACTGATGGCCGTGAGTCGACGAACACGCCACGTGCACGACATTGGGTTGCGCACTGAAGTAGTTCGACGCCACCTGCGTGCTCGGCCGATAGTCGGCACACAGGGTAAGGCCGCCGTCGCAGCTCCACACGTCGTTCGTGCCGCCCCAGACCGTGATCACGACCATCGGATCCAGCGATGCGCGCAGCGGCAGCGGGCCGACGCGTCCCTGGAAGATCTTGGTCGGATCGTCGATCACCGCCTGGCGCCGCGCCGCGAACTCGTCGGCACCCGGATAGGCCGTGCCGTCGTCGCGAGTGACGTACCACTCACCCGAGATCGGCAGACCGCCCGCCCAGAAGTCCGAGTTGAACAGCAGCGCACGATTGGTCATCGTGCCGCCCGACGAAATGCCGCCGAGGTACATACGCTTCGAATCGACCGGGAAGCGCTTCGCCACGCAGCGTGCGACGGCTTCGAGGAACTCGGAGTCCGGACCTTCGCCAGTCTTCCACTGCTCACCGGCAGCACCGAACGCGCGACCCTCGTTCCACGGATTCCAGTTCCAGCCGCCCGTACCCGGCTGATTGCAGGTTCCGCCGCCGATGTTGGTCCCACCACCGTTCGGATCCTGACCGGCACAGCGACGCACCGGACCGATGACCAGGAAGCCATCATTGGTGAGCGCACCGGCGCCGCCACGTGCGCCGAGATTCTCGTTCGTCGATTCGACCGAACCGGTGAGCGAGACGAACATCGGACGCGGCGTCGAGACGTTCTGGGGAACGTTCAGTACGAACCCGCGCGCCACACCGTTGTGAATGAAGCCCTGATTGACGCCGGCCCGCGGCGTGAACCCGGCCGGACAGCTGCCTTCCATGCTGCCGGGCGGCAGTTCGGGATCGGGCTCGCTGGTGCCGCCCGTGCTCACCGTCACGACGAGTTCCGGCCGGTTCGCAGCGTTGTCCGCGGAATTGAAGGTGACCCGGTACGTGTGCCCGTAGTCAACCGCGACACCGAACGTTGCATGACCCAGTGCCCGGCGTGAATCGACGTAGCCGGTCACATCCCACTCGTAGTACTGCGGCGTGATGCCGATGAGGGCGTTCGCGATGGGGCTGGTCAGGTAGAAATCGACGCCCGTTACCACGTTGGAGTTGTTGTAGATGACATCCGCGCCATTCCACGGCGTCGAAAGGGTACCGGGCCACACCGACACGGGCTGTCCCGTTCCGGTCGGCGCATCATGACGACCATACAGCCGCAGACGGGCCGAAGTGACCGTACCTGCCGGAATCGTCGCCAGCGGAAACTGCAGGAATGACGCCCGCGTCAGCCCTTCCGCATCCGCGAGTCGCGCCAGCAGGAACTCATTGGAGTTGTAGCTCGTCGTCGGCGTACCGCTCTGAACATAGGTGTCCGCATTCGACGCCAGCGTGACTGTCTGCGTCTCGCCACCGCCACCGGAAACCAGCTCCATGGTCGCCAGACCACCGCTGATGTTGAGCACCCACGTCCAGCCATAGCCCATCAGCACGCGATCGCCGTACACGACCGGGCCGCCCGCCGAACCATTGGGGAATCCATCGGTCGGTGCTGCCACGTACACGCCGCGCGACGGCGACACCTGCACTTCCTTGATGATGTTGCCGTTGGCGGCATTGAACACCCGCAGCCGACCGTCCCACGCCGAGGCATACATCAGCCCGTTGGCGTAGGCGACGCCGCCGAAACCGCCGGCATCGAGCTGCTTGATCCACAACGGCGTACCGGTCGCGGCATCGAGCGCCAGCGCTTCGGCCGTTGCCGGCACCGGATCGTTGCGACCGCCACCGATCGTCGAGGTGTTGCTGGTCACATAGATGCGGCCATCGCCGTACGCGGTCGACTGCATCACGCCGCCGATGGGACTGCCGCGTCCGACCGGAGTGCTCCAGATCGGCGCGCCAGTATCGCGATCGAATGCGCGATAGGTGCCATCCTTGCCGCCGACACCGACCATGCGACGGTCATCCGCGACGAACAGATTCGGTGCAGCGCCCACGTCGTAGTCGTAGCGCAGTACGCCACCGAGCTGGTACACGTCGTTGGCCAGGAACTGCTGCGACCAGCGAATCGCGCCCGTGTCGATATCGAACGCAACCAGCGAGTCCGAGTACGGACCAGCGGGATCGCGATAGGCCTGACCGGTACCGATGTAGCCCGTGCGCGTCGCCACATCGACAGCCGCCGTCGACCACACCGAGATGCCGCCGCCGCAGCTCGCTTCGGGACACATGTTGGTGCTGTACGGCAGGATCGCGCCCGTCGTTGCATTCAGGAAGACGACGCGCCCACGGAACATCGGCGTCGCCGGGATGAACACCTGATAGGAGCCCGTACCGATCATCAAGGTGTTGCCGACCACGATCGGCGAGGACGAGATGCGGCTGTTCGGCGAGGTTTCGATCCGCGTCGTCCAGCGCACCGCGCCATCGAGGCGATTCAGCGCATACACATAGGAGTTGTTGCCGGCGACATAGACCATGTCGTCGGTGACGAATGGCGACGGCGAGAGCATCGTCGTCTGCGGACGCACGCGCCACAGCACGGCGCCGTCATGCACACGCACGGCCTTTACATAACCGGAGAAGTCGGAGTAGTACGCCACGCCGTCGACGACGGTCGGCGTGCCGCTGATGCCGCCATCGGCCTCGCGACGTACGACACCGAGCGTCGAAACATTGGATGCAGAGATCAGAGTGTCGGCCGTGGCCCGCGAATTCTCATAGTTCTTGCCGAACATGGGCCAGTTCTCGGCGGCCGTGGCCGGGCTCACAAGGCCGGACACGCCGAGACCCAGCGTGGCAAGGCATGCCAGCGTTCTCAACTGTTTCATGATCAACCTCAAGGATTCTTCGATTTTTCGTAGAACATTTTTTTGTTCTTGGAGCGGACCGGGCGAGCGCTGCGTCCTGCTCACTCGCGGAGAGACGTTCCCCCGGAACCTCCGCGAACCACGGTGCTGTCGCATAACTGTTACGACATGCACCGTGTTGGGGAGTATGTGACGGCCGTCACAGGTGCTGCGCGTCAATTCATGAGCAACCGATATCAGTTTTCCGAATCGACGCGACGCGCATGTGCGTTCGTCCGGAACGCACATGCGCTGATACGCACTTCTTCCAACTCACTACGACCCGCTCGAGGCGGCGGGCTTCGACACTTCGATGAGTTCGATGTCGAAGGCCAGGGTGGCGCCGCGCGGAATCGCGGGCGGAGATCCGCCGTCGCCGTAAGCGAGATCGGGCGGACACACGATGTGGCTTCTGCCGCCGACCTTCATCTGCAGCAGCGCCTCTTTCCAGCACGCGATGACACCGTTCACGCGAAACTCGGTCGGCTTGCCGCGCTTGCGCGAACTGTCCACGATCGTGCCGTCGGGCAGTGTGCCTTCGTAATGGACCGTCACGGTATCGGTCTCGACGACCGCACGCCCCTTGCCTGGACTGACTTCGCGATAGACCATGCCGCTCGTCGTCTTTACCGCGCCGGACTGCGTCGCCTGCTGGGCCAGGTACGCCGCACCCCGCTCGCGCTGCTGCTCGATGGCTCGCGCCTGTCGCTGGTAATGAAGCGCCTGGATCTTCGGCATGAAGGCCGTCACGTCGACGCGCGGCTCCTCACCCGCCGCGGCTTCCTTGAAGCCGTCAAGAACGAATTGCTGCTCCTCCGCCGTCAGTTCGAGATCACGCAGGTTGTTCGCCATCGCGGCCCCGAGCGCATAGAGCGTCTGCTGCTCTTCGTTCATCGGCGCCTTCGCCGTCGCCGCATCGGATGCCGACCCGGAGCAGCCACACAGCATCACCAGCGCGAGCGCGGGAAGCCCTCCATATCTTCTGTAAACACCCGTCGCGGACCTGTGCCCGAGGTCAGGTCGTAGGGCCTCACCGGACTTGATATGCAATTTGATAATTTGAGATATTTGAATCATAAGTACGCTCTCTGTTCGTTGACTTCCATTTGCATCACCGACAGTACCCTGCCGGATGGCAAGCCCCTGGAACCACAGAAAAATGGCAATTTTTAAGTATTAAATTGCGGCCTCCACAGCCCCCAGACAGCTCCCCCACCGGTTGCTTATACAATACAACCGCCATGTCGATGTCAGGTTGTTCTCTTTTTTTCACTTCACGGTATGTGCTAGCTTGAACCGCTGATAGTCGACAACGGGCTCGATAGAGCATCCGGCGTTCGTACATACGTACCGAGCCGGGCCTACGACTCGTAATGTTGGCAATGCCTTGGGGGCGCACCTGCCGACCGGGACTGCGCAAGCGGTTCTGATCGCAGGTCGCGGTATTTCGACAACCGTCGGCCGATGAAGATCGGCCGACGAGGCCAGTGCTGATGCAGAATTCCGCACGGGTTCAACTACAACTATGAAGTCACAGACTCCGCTCGCAACGCCGCCGAGCCCCGCAGCCCGCCTCGCAATCCTGCAGCAGTTGCTGCAGCCACGCTTGAGCGCTGACGCGGGCAATTTCGTGGTAAAGGCCGTCGCCGAGATCCGCTCCGGCACCGATCCGACCCGGTTCTCCCAGCTGATCGCTTCGGCAAGCCGTCACGCCCGCCGACGCATCGCGTTCGATCCCACGCCCGAGGAGCTGGCGCTCGCCGGTTCGGTACAGATGGACGTCAACATCGTCGCCTGGAATCAGCTCGAGGCGCTGCGCGTACTGCTGGTACTCTCGCATCCCGATCTGGAGCAGCCCGCCTTCGTCGAAGCCCTCGAACAATGCTTCCGCTATGCCGACGAGGGGGAACTATGCGCGCTGTACCGCGCCCTGCCCCTGCTGCCGGATGGCGCACGCTTCACCTGGCGTGCCGGCGAGGGCTGCCGCAGCAACATGCGCTCGGTCTTCGAGGCCGTGGCCTGCGACTCCCAGTTTCCCGCCAGGCATTTCGATGACGTCGCCTGGCGCCAGCTCGTCATGAAGGCCGTCTTCCTCAATGCGCCGCTGTGGCGGGTGCATGGTCTCGATTCGCGCCTGTCGCCGGAACTCGCGCGCATGGCGCTCGACTTCATCGACGAACGGCGCAGTGCCGGCCGGCCCATTCCGCCGCAGCTGTGGCTATGTCTCGGCACGCACGAAGAGGATCGTTCCCTCCATGCGCTGCGCACCGAGCTTCGTCGCGGCGACCTGCGCGGGCGCAGCGCGGCATTGCTCGCGCTCGCACGGGCGGGGCAGCTGGCGAAAGTCCACCAATGGCTCGGCGGCTGGCTGGGGGATCTCGAACCGACGCTGGCGCAGGCACAGCACGGCGACACCACGCAACTTGCGTTCCGGGATCTCTGGACGACGTCTGGCTGAAGGAGTCCTGTCAATGAAATTCTTCGATCCGCACATCCACATCACCTCGCGCACGACCGACGATCTGCAGGCGATGGCCGATGCCGGCGTACGCGCGGTGATCGAACCGGCCTTCTGGCTCGGCCAGCCACGCACGACGGTGGGCAGCTACGTCGACTACTTCTCCAGCCTGGTCGGCTGGGAGCGATTCCGCTGCAGCCAGTTCGGGATCACGCACTACTGCGCCATCGGCCTCAACTCGAAGGAAGCCAACAACGAGGCGCTGGCGCGTGAGGTGCTGGAACTGATTCCCCACTTCGCACTGAAGGAAGGCGTCGTCGCGATCGGCGAGATCGGCTACGACGAAATCACCCCCGCCGAGGAACGCGCCTACCAGGCACAGCTGCAGATGGCCGTCGACTGGGACACGGTGGTCATGGTGCATTCGCCGCATCGGGACAAGAAGCGCGGCATCCGCCGCTCGATCGATGTGGCGCGCGAAGCCGGCGTCGACATGCGCAAGCTCATCATCGACCACAACAACGAAGAGACCGTCCGCGACGTGCTCGATGCGGGCGCATGGGCCGCCTTCACCATCTATCCCCATACCAAGATGGACTCCGAGCGCATGGTCGAGATCGTGCGGCGTTACGGCTCGGAGCGGGTCATCGTCGACAGCTCGGCGGACTGGGGCGTAAGCGATGCGCTCTCCGTACCGCGCACGGCGGCATTGATGCTTTCCTCGGGCATTCCGGCAGCCGATGTCGAAGCCACTACCTGGTCCAATGCGATCGCCGCCTATCGGCAGTCCGGCCAGATCGATGTCGATGCCCTGAACGCCTCGCCGTCGATCGACCAGCGCCGGCTGTTCGCGGACAACTCCGTCCTGCGCGGGCAGGCTCCGCGCGTGGAGATTCCTGCAACGTCGCTTCAGGAAAGATCATGCTGCTGAAAGCCCTATGGATTTTTGGCGCGCTGTTCTTCACGTACGCCGTCGTCATGCAGTACAACGATCCCGATCCGCTCGTCTGGATGTCGCTCTACGGCATCGTCGCGATCGCCAACGTCGCCGCTCTGGCCGGCCGGCTCTCGCCGCGCTGGATTGCCGTCGCGACGCTTCCTCACCTCGTCTATGGATTGATGCTCAGCCCCTATCTGCTGCGCACCTCCCTGCATGCCTTCCAGACCATGGGCATGAAGAACGATCTGGAAGAACTGGTGCGCGAGTCATGGGGCACCGTCGTCTGCGTGCTCTGGATGACCGGCCTGTTCTTCTACGCACGACACCTTGCCGTCCGCAAATCATCGGAAGCCATCGCATGATCAAGACCATCGCTACCCTCGCCTGCTGCCTGTTCGCCACGGCAGCCGTCGCCGACACACCAGAAGCCATCGTGGTACCCCTCAAGGTCCGCGAGGAACTGAAGCCGCGCACGATCATCGCGCACAACCTCGACAACCCGCGCGGACTGCACGTGCTCGCCGACGGATCGCTGCTGGTCGCCGAGGCCGGCATCGGCAATCTGGCCAGCGCAAACACCAGTCGCCTGACGCGGCTGACGGATCTCGACCGTGACGGCCGCTACGATTCCGACGGCGAACGTCGCGTGCTGCTGGACAAGCTGTATTCGATCAACATCCTCGAGCACGTACGCCGCGATGAGGTGTTCGGCATGGCCTCCATCGCCGCCGGCGGCGGCGCCGTGCTCGCCACGCACGCCATCTTCGACGGTCCGAGCCAGCTGTACGAAATCGCGGGCGATTCGGTAAAGCCCCTGGGCAAGGCCGAAGGAAACCTCAACTCCATCACCTACGATCCGCGCCGGCGCATCTGGCTCGCCGCATCGAGCTCGCGCGATCAGGTCGTTCGCGTCGCGCTCGACGGCAAGGTCAGCGTGATCGCCAAGCTGCCGCTGCTGGCGAGCGGTCAACAGCCCGTACCTGCCTACGTCCGTTTCGACGATCGCACCGGCGACACGCTGGTCAGCCTGTTCAGCGGCTCGACCGAAGGCGAAACGGGCGGCGACGGCACCGAGATCGAGCCGCGCTCGGCGAAGATCATACGCATCAACCCCGACAACGCCGCCACGGCAGACGTCGTCACGGGTCTCACGGTGCCGACCGATCTCGTCGTCGACAAGGACGGTCGCATCTACATTCTCGAGTTCTGCGACGAATTCCTGGATCCGCTGCAGAAGCGCGAACAGATGTGGCAGGGTACGAGTCATGGCGGATTCAAGCGGTTCTCCGGCCGGCTGCTGCGCATCGACCGCAACAGTCGCGAAGTCGTCGTGATCGCGACCGGCCTCGACGCGCCCACCAACATCCTGCTGCAGGGCGACGCCCTGCTGGTCAGCGAAGGCATGGGAACTCCCGGCCGCAAGATTCCGCAAGGCACGAACGCCGTGCCGCTGCAGGGATTCATCTCGCGGATCGATCTCGGAGCACACTGACGATGCGACTGCAGATCGAACAGCATTTCGATGTTCGCTATCAGTACCGGGTGTGCTTCACCCGGGACGCCTTCGCTGCGGACAACCTGCTGCTTCGTGACCTCATCAGCGAGGAAGGAGCGCGGCGGGCCCGTGTTCTGATGGTCGTGGACGAAGGAGTGACCCGGGGCAATCCGCAGCTCGTCGCCGCGATGGAGGCGTACGCAACCGCGCATGCGGATGCATTGCAGCTGGTCCGGTCGCCGTGGGTCGTCCGCGGCGGCGAGGTCATCAAGAACGATCCGCTCGAAGTCAACGCGCTCTACGAGTACTCGCGGACGCTCGGTCTGTGCCGTCACAGCTATGTCGTGGCGCTGGGCGGCGGCGCGATGCTCGATGCCATCGGCTATGCGGCGGCGACGGCGCACCGCGGCATCCGGCTGATCCGCATGCCTTCCACCGTGCTCGGCCAGAACGATGCCGGCGTCGGCGTCAAGAATGCGATCAACTGGCATGGCCGGAAGAACTTCCTCGGCACGTTCGTTCCGCCCCACGCGGTCGTCAACGACTTCGCGCTGCTCGCCAGTGTGCCGGTCGCGGACCGTCGGGCAGGTCTCGCCGAGGCCGTGAAGGTGGCCCTCATTCGGGATCGCAGCTTCTTCGACTACATGCAGACGCACCATCGCGAACTCGCGCGGCTCGACACCGCCGTGCTCGAGGAAGTCATCGTGCGCTGCGCCAGCCTGCATCTCGCCCACATCCGCAATGGCGGCGATCCGTTCGAACGCGGCAGCCAGCGTCCGCTCGATTTCGGTCACTGGTCGGCGCACCGGCTCGAAGAGATTTCCCAGGGACGGCTGCGTCACGGCGAAGCCGTCGCCATCGGCATTGCGCTCGATGCGCTCTACTCGTTCCGCTGCGGCATGCTGAGCCAGAGCGAGTGGCACGCCATCTACGCCATCCTCACGGATATCGGCTTCACGCTGAACGATGCAGGGTTCGATCGTCTCGACGTTGCCAAAGCGCTGAATGACTTCCGCGAACACCTGGGCGGCGCCCTGTGCATCACCCTGCTGCGCGGCATCGGCGACGGCATCGAAGTGGACACGATCGATGTGCCGCTGATGAGCCGCTGCATCGAGGAACTGCGCGAGATCGACGCGTCGAGGGCGACAGCCGAACGACGGATTCTTGCGTGAGTCGGCCTCGCGTCCTCACCTACTGCAGCAACATCCATCCCGGAGAGTCCTGGAACGACGTCCTGCGCAATCTTCACGATCATGCGCTGGCGGTAAAGGCCGAGCTGGCCCCGGCTGCCGCGTTTCCGCTCGGCTTGCGCCTGTCGGCGCAGGCCGCGAGCGAACTCACCGACGAATCCATCCACAGCTTCCGCGACTGGCTCGATGCTCACGGCTGCCGCGTGGCGACCGTCAACGGCTTCCCCTACGGCGTCTTTCACGGAACCACCGTGAAGCACGCGGTGTACGAGCCGGACTGGCGCCACGCCGAGCGCGCCCGCTACACCATGCAGCTCGCCGACATCCTGGCGCAGTGGCTGGCACCGACCGAGACGGGATCGATCTCCACGGTGCCGATCGCCTTCCGCGACCGTTTTCTCGACGAGCACTGGTCGCCGGTGCGAAAGAATCTTCTCGACACACTCGCTCATCTCGCGCTCATCCGCGATCGCGGCGGCCCGCTGATCCGGCTGGCAATCGAGCCGGAACCTCACTGCATGCTCGAGACGACCACCGAGGTGGTTCAGTTCTTCTCGCGCATGAATTTTCCCGGCGCCCTCGCCGAGCACGTGGGCATCTGCCTGGATTGTTGCCACCAGGCGGTCGAGTTCGAGCGCCCCGACCGCGTTCTCGCACAACTGCGCGAGGCGGGAATCACCATCGCCAAAGTGCAGGTCTCCTCGGCGCTGCGAGCCATTGGCGGCGAGATCGCTGCCTTGATGCAGTTCGACGAGCCCACGTACCTGCACCAGGCCGTCGCACTCACGACGCGCGGCACGCTCGCGCGCTTCTGCGATCTGCCCGACCTCGCACGATGGCTGGCGCGCGGCGAACGCGCGGAGGAAGTCCGCGTGCATTTCCATGTGCCGGTCTTCCTGGATCACCTGGGCAGCGTCGGCACGACCCGGTTCTTTCTCGACGAATTGCTGCCGCAGCTCGATCCGGACCTGCCGCTGGAAGTCGAAACCTACAGCTTCGGCGTCTTGCCTGCGTCGCTGCGATCCGATTCCATCGGCGCATCGATCGTGCGGGAACTTCGCTGGGTCACCGAAAAACTGCACGATGCATCGCACCGCCGTCATTAACGTCGTCGGCCTGACGCGCCGACACCTCGGGCCGGAAACGCCGCGGCTGAACGCGTTCGCCGCGAACATCGCGACGATTGAAACGATCACGCCTGCGGTGACGTGCTCGATGCAGGCCACATTCCTCACCGGGCGCACACCGCGCGATCACGGCATCGTCGGCAATGGCTGGTACTTTCGCGAACTCGATCAGGTGTTGCTCTGGCGTCAGAGCAATCGCCTGATCCAGTCGCCGCGCATCTGGGACTACGCCCGGCAGCGCGATCCGCAGTTCACCTGCGCGAACACTTTCTGGTGGTACGCGATGGCGACGAGCGCGGACGTCACGCTGACTCCGCGCCCTCTGTACTGTGCCGACGGACTCAAGCTCCCGGACTTCTACACGCAACCCGCAGTGCTGCGCGATGAACTGCGAGAACAGCTGGGACAGTTTCCGCTGTTCGATTTCTGGGGGCCGCGAACGAGCATCCGTTCCAGCGCCTGGATTGCCGCGGCGGCGCGAGCGGTCGAGGAACGTTTCAACCCCACCCTGCAGCTGATCTACCTGCCGCATCTGGACTACTGCCTGCAGCGGGTCGGCCCTCACGGCAACATCGCCAGGGATCTGCGCGAGATCGACACGGTATGCGGCGACCTGATCGACTTCCTGACGGCGCGCGGCGTGCGCATCGTGCTCCTGTCGGAATACGGCATCACGCCGGTAGATCGGCCCGTGCACATCAACCGCCATTTGCGGTCAGCCGGCTGGGTGGAAACCAAGCGGGACCTGGGGCGGGAGTACCTCGATCCCGGCGCCTCGCGCGCATTCGCGGTCGCCGACCATCAGATCGCACATATATATGTGCGCAACAAGGCGGACGTCCCTGCCGTCGCCAAGCGGTGCGCGGAGATTCCGGGTGTCGCCGCGGTCCTGGATGAGCCGGGCAAGCAGCACTACGGTCTGGACCACGAACGCTCCGGCGACCTGGTCCTGCTCGCCGAACCCGACAGCTGGTTCACCTATTACTTCTGGATGGACGACGACCGCGCACCCGACTACGCGCGCCTGGTCGACATTCACAACAAGCCGGGGTACGACCCGGTGGAACTGTTCATGGATCCGGCCATTTCGTGGCCGCTTCTCAAGGTCGGGTCCATACTCGCCCGCAAGGCGCTCGGCATGCGCTACGTCATGGATGTCATTCCGCTCGATGCGAGCCTGGTGCGCGGATCGCACGGCCTCGCCGTCAGCGACAGCGCAGACGCACCGGTGTTCATCAGCTCCGAGCCGCGACTCGTGCCGGACGGGACACTGCCGGCGCAGCAGGTCTGCGAAACCCTGCTGTCCCACGTGTTCACGCCATGAGCCTCAAGTCGCTCCTCGCCCTGTGTCGCGCCAGCAATCTTCCGACCGTGTGGATGAACGTGCTGGCGGCGGCCCTGCTGAGCGCTGCAGATGCCCCGGCCTGGCAGATCGTCACGCTGGCCATTGCGCTCTCGTGCTTCTATTGCGGCGGCATGGCCATGAACGATCTGTGCGATCTCGCCTTCGATCGCGTTCATCAGCCATACCGGCCGATCGTTGCAGGGCGCCTGAGCAGGACGGCGGCGCAGACGACGATGGCACTGCTCTTCCTCACGGGCTTTGCGCTGCTTGCAACGGCGCCCTCGCCGCAGGGCCTCGGCGGCGGCATGGGACTTCTCGGCGTGATCTGGATCTACAACGCCTATCACAAGCAGCATCCTGCGGCCGTGTTCGTCATGGGCGCCGCGCGCTTGATGGTCTACATCGTGACCGCCCTGTCTCTCACCGGCAGCGTGAATGCGGCAGTGTGGCTCGCTGCGGCCTTGCAGACGATCTACGTCGTCGTGCTCACGGTCGTTGCGCGCGCCGAGCATCGGGCGCCCGGCGGCCGCTACGGATGGCCCGTCGTTCCCTGGCTGATTGCAGCGATGCCATTGGTCGACGGCATCGTGCTGGCCCACCTGGTATCGCCGGTCTGGCTGGTGGCCGGCGTGATCGCAACGGCGCTGACCCGACTGGGCCAGCGCTACGTCCGCGGCGACTGAGTTCAGGCCGCCTCGCCCACCATCCGGTCGATCGCGGCCCAGTGATCCGCGCGAATTCTTTTCCATGCCAGGTGGAGCCACGGCGTGTATTGCTGCGGACGGTCATGCAATTGCCGGTCGAGAAGACCTGCTTCGACGTAGCAAGTCTGCGCGACCTCGCTGCGATCGATGCTTGCAGGCTGATCCGCCACAGCCGCGAACACCGAACACACTTCATGCTCGGCGGCGAACTGACCGTAGCGCGCGTGATACTGGAACTTGAACAGGAACGACAGCGACTGGACGCGGATCAATCCCAGCTCTTCGCGCAGGCGGCGTGCAGCGGCCTCGCGTGTCGCCTCTCCCGGCCGCGGATGGCTGCAACAGCTGTTCGACCAGTAGCCGGGCCACAAGGGCTTCAGCTCACTGCGCTGCTGCAGGAGCAGACGGGACTGCGGATCGAACAGGTACACGGAGAAGGCGCGATGCAGGATGCCGTCGCCCTGATGCACGGCTGCCTTGAAATCCTGACCGATCTCTTCATCCGCACCGTTGACGACGATGATGTCCCTGCCCGGCGGGACCGAGTCGCTCATGACTGCATTCATGATGTTTCTTATAGCGTCGCACGACGCAGGTGCGGCTGAAATTTCCGGGTTGCTGCTATGAAGATTACATACCCCAAAAGGACGAGGAAAAACCTGTATGCGCATTTACCTGCATGGCGCGATGTTTGCGGTGCTCCTGTTTTCGATACCAGCCGTTCAGGCAAGGTCGGCTGCGACTGACGAGCGCATCGCCCCTGTACCGGGCACCGCCTTCGAAGCACGTCAGATCAAGGACAAACTGGGCCGCAACATCACTTACTACGTCAGCCGTCCGAAGAACCCGGCGCCACTTCTGCTCATGATCCAGGGCTCTGGGTGCGTTCCGGTGATGAACATCCAGCCCGGCGGCGCGTACAGCACCCTGTTCAATCTTCTTCCGTTCGGGAATGAAGGTCGTTTCACCGTGCTGTCGGTCGAGAAACCTTTTGCGGGTGTTGCTCCCGGCCAGGATCCGGGCACCGCACAGTCTTGCAGCGCGGATTTCAACGCGGATTTCACGGCGGAGAGCTGGCTGGAAGCGCTGCGGGCCAGTCTCGATGACGCCCGGCGACTTCCCTGGGTCGATAAATCGCGGACAGTCGTTTTCGGGATCTCGGAAGGCGCCGTGATGGGTGCGCTGCTCGCCGGTCATGACGATCGAATCACCGACGTCATATCGATCGGAGGATCCGGAACCACCCAGCTCTTCGATTTCATCAGCCTTTCCTATCAGCGGTGCTTCGATGTTTCGACCTGCCTCACCGACGTCGACAATCAGGCGCGAGCGATCGCGGCCGATCCGACCAGCGCTACTTCATTCGCCTGGGGACATTCCTACAAGCGATGGGCGTCTTTCTTCCGTGTGGATCCCGCTGAGGAGCTGCTACGCAGCCGCGCTCGTTTCTACCTGGCATTCGGCACCCATGACGAGGCAGTGCCGGCGCTCTCCCAAGAAATAGCCGTGGCCAAGCTCATGGCTGCGGGGCGGGACCTGACGGTCAGAAGGGTGCCCAATGCAGGGCACAATCTCATGCAGTCAGGGGCGCCTGACTTTGGCAACCTGGATAAAGAATTCCGGGCGGCGCTGAGCTGGGCGTCGCAGGCCAGGCGCTAGCGAGCCAATGATCACGCGTGGAGCCGCGTGCATTTGCACGCGGCTCCACGCGCATATCCGTCGCTATTTTCCGTCGACCGAGAACGCCAGCAGGACATTGCCTTCGCGACCGCGCAGATCGCCCGCGTTCTGCGTCGAGCGGCCTGCATAGCCGGAGTGCACGTACACCATGCCGCCCGCAATCGTGGGACCTGCGCCGTCCATGACGCCGCCATCCGCCTGCTTGCCTGCCACGGTCTTGTACGGTTCCGCGGCCGTATTGAATTCCCACAGCACCTTGCCGTCGGTGGTCGAGAAGGCGCGGAAATGTCCGTCCATCGAACCTGCGAACACGGCGCCTGGAATGGCGGTCACCGCCTGCGACACGGCCGGGTGGCAGAAGATGTTTTTCCAGCGACAGGGCGTGCGCGGCGCCGGGAAAGCCCATACGTCCGCGCCATCGCGGATGCGCAGCGCATACACGCCGGGCTTGCCGCCATTGCGGGTGATCACGTCGGAGATGCCGACGTAGACGTTCTCGGCATCCGCGGCCATGCCGAATTCCACGCCGCCGAGTTCGCTGCCGGGGCTCACGCGGCGCATCCAGATCGTTTCACCGTCGTTGTCCGGGTCCATGGCGTACACCGCACCGGACTTCTGGCCCACGACGATGTACTGACGGCCGTCCTGCAGCGTGTGCAGGATGGGCGAGTTGCCGAGCGAGAAATCCGGCCCTACTTTCTCCGGACAGTTCGCCGCCCGCGGACAGCCGATGATGTAGTTGTCGTCCTTCGTGACCTGGTTGACCCAGCGGATCTTGCCCGTCTCGATCTCCATGGCGATCACTGCATCCGAACCCTCGTGATGCACCTCGGTATAGGAGTTCGACGTCGACACGTACACCAGGCCGCGCTTGGTATCGATGGTCGGCGCCGACCAGATCGAGCCGCCGGCGGGACCCCACATCTGCCTGCCGAGTTTGTTCAGACGGAACGGCGCCGGCTCCTTCGGCGTCGTATAGGTCTTCCACAGCACCTTGCCGCTGAAGGCATCGAGCGCAACGAGTGCGCCGCGGAACTTGCAGCACTCCCATTGATCGTTGGTGGCGAACGCTTCATTGCCCGAAGAGATCGGCACGAACAGCTTGCCGTCGTGATAGGTCGGCGAGCCCGTCATCTGCACGCCGGGCTGGTCGTCGATCGTCGTCTTCCACAGCTGCTTGCCCGTCTGCGCATCGAGCGCCACGGCAGCCTTGGTCCAGTCGGAGATGAAGATCGCATGCCGCGCGGGCGCACCTGCAGGCAACTCGACCACGTGGACGCTGCTGCGCGTGGCGGCGGCGGCATCGTGACGCCAGTACACGCAACCGGTCTTCGCATTCAGCGCGTAGACCGCGCCGGACATGCTCGTCACGAACAGACGGTCACCGACGACGGTGGCCTGGCCGTTCTTCGAACCGGGATAGTTGAACGCCCACTTCACTTTCAGGCGCGGCACGTCGGCCACGGTCAGCCCAGGATTTGCCTGGAAGCGTGCATTGGTGATGCCCGCACCCCAGCCATTCCACTGATCGGGCGTGCTCAGGTCGATCGGCGGAATCTTTCCCTTGCACTTCGGACCGTCGAGCGGCATCGAGGCGGACGGCGGTCCCCAGATGGCGTGCGGATCGATCTCCCTCGCGCCGCCTGCCGGCTTCGCCCCCAGATGCAGGGCGATCGCCTGCTTCTCCGCGTCGCTCAATCCCGCGGCCATCGGCGCCATGACTCCGTTCATGGCCGTCATGATGAAAGCGGGCGAATTGCGTGCGAGCACATCGCGCGCTGGCGTTCGATCCTGCGGATTGTCGTGACAGGTGCCGCATCGGGTGCGGTACAGCGCAGCGCCGTCGGGCAGATTCAGTTCTGCGGCCGACGCGCTCCCCAGCGCAATGACGGCCAGGACGGCGCCCCAGAAAAAGCGCGATGAAGTCGGCACCTGGTTTCGCTCGATGCTCTGTTGCATGGGTGATTCTCCGTCGCGCTTCAGTAGAGACCGGTAAACGCGCCGACGTGGCACTGGTAGCCTTCGGGCGGCGGTGTCAGCTTGAAGCTGCGGGGATCGGAACCCTTGGGATACGAGGCCAGCGTGTCGAGTGCCCAGCGATTGAACTCCTGGGTTTTCAGCTGCGGCCACATGTGACCGTGCGTCGAACTGCACGCGACGTGGACGACGTTGGGCTGGGCGCTGAAGAAGTTCGATCCGGCCTGGGTGGTCGGCCGATAGTCGGAGCAGAGGAATCGCGTGCCGTCGGGACGCGTGCAGTTCCACAGATCGTTCTCGCCGCCCCACACCGTCATGACGATCATCGGTCCGACCTTGGCAGGCAGCGGATACGGACCGACGCGTCCTTGATGGATCTTGGTCGGCGCAGCGGCAACGGCGGCGCGGGCATCATCGAACGACAGCGGCGTACCGTCGTCCTTCGTCACGTACCACTCACCCGAAATCGGCAGGCCGCCAGCCCAGAAGTCCGAGCGGAACAGCAGTGCCCGGTTCGTCATGGTACCGCCCGATGAAATGCCGCCGAGGAACAGGCGGCGCCCATCGAGTTTGTACTTCGTGCCAACGCACTGAACCATCGCGACGAGGAACGAGGAGTCCGGACCCTCGTCGTTCTTCCAGCGCTCGCCGCTCGGACCCGCCGCACGGCCTTCGAACCACGGATTCCAGTTCCAGCCGTTGCTGCCGGGGCCATTGCAGACCTGACCGCGGATGTTCGGATCCTGATTGGCGCAGGCACGCACCGGCGCGATCACCGTGTAGCCGTGATCGGCGAGCAGCGAGTTGGCGCCGCTGCGGGCGACCGTCAGATTGTCGTTCGTCGATTCGACGCTGCCCGTCATCGGTACCCAGACCGGCGCCGGACCCGAAACGTTCTTTGCCGGATAGACGATGAATGCGCGCTTCATTCCCTTGTGCGGGAAGTCCACGTTCAGGCCTTCCTTGACCTCGTAGCCCGCGGGGCATTCCCATTTGACGGACTCGGACGCCACACTTGCGGCCTGCGCGGGTGTCGCCGCGGTACGATCGGCGCCGGTGCTGGAGCACCCGGACGCAACAGAAGCCAGGGCCAGCGCGACCACGCCGCGCGCCAGGCGAAGAACGCCCAAGGACTGATTCATGGATTCCCCCTTGCCGTTGGTACCGTCGGCCACGGAGCGCCGATCGGTCTTGCGATTGTGAATTTTGAGTATAGGGTATTTTCTTTTCATGGCAACTGACTGCTTCATTAAGCGATCTTCAGCTTTACAATCACTCACCTTTTGAACGAATGGTTTGTTTTCGGAGAAACTCATGAGCAACCGGGCAGGCGTCGTAGGCGCCGGATTGATGGGCGCGGAAATCGCGCTGGTGTACGCACTCTCGGGCCGGCAGGTCATCCTTGCCGATACCACGCAGGAGAAGCTCGACGCAGCATCGCAGCGGCTGTCGGCGCTGATGGACAAGGGCATTTCGCGTGGACTCTACAAGCCCGAAGACAAGGCGGCACTTGCGCGGATCGAAACGACGACCGACCTGCAGCGCTTCGCCGACTGCGGCATCGTCACCGAAGCCGTCTTTGAAAGCATCGACATCAAGTCGGCCGTGCTGAAGCAGCTCGACAACGTGTGCGCGCCGCAGTGCATCATCGCGAGCAATACGTCGACCCTGCCGATCTCCACGCTGGCCTCGCAGGTGAGCGAATCGCGCCGGCCCCGGTTCCTGGGAATGCATTACTTCTCGCCGGTCACGCGCATGAAGCTGGTGGAGGTGATTCCGGCCTTCGACACCAGCGAGGAAACGCTCGAAACCGCACTCGCGCTCGCCCGCGATCTGGGCAAGGCGCCGATCCGCGTCAAGGACGTCACGGGATTCGCCATCAACCGCGTGCTGCATGCCTTCGTCATCGAAGCGATCCGGCTCGTCGAGGAAGGCGTCGCCACCCCCGAAGACATCGATACCGCCTGCAAGCTCGGTCTCGGGCATCCCATCGGTCCGTTCGAACTCATGGACGCAACGACCTCCAGCCTGTGCCTGCAGGTTCAGGAGATCCTGCAGGAAGCCTATGGGGAACGCTTCCGCCCGCGTCCGCTGCTGAAGCAGCGCGTACGCGCGGGCCTGATCGGCGGGCGCACAGCCGCAGGCTGGCGCCCGAAGAAGTCACCGAAGTAACCGCTATCCGGCGCGTCGTGCCTGCAGTTCGGCGCGACGCGCCGCCGCGAATGCAATGAACCAGTCGAGCGCGGCGGGATTCGTCATCGAGGAGCGATTGACCGCCTTCTCGATCGGGTGATCGAGAAGGATCTTGCGTACCGGCACCTCAAGCTTCTTTCCCGACAGCGTGCGCGGCACTTCGGAAATCGCAAACACGTCATTGGGCACGTGACGCCCGGAAAGCTGCGTGCGCACGGCGGCGAACAGCCGTGATCGCAACTCATCGGAGACGCCGCGCGCGCGCTCATCCGTGACGCCGGATGCGGACGCTGCGCCCGCCCGTTGCGGATCGGCAGCCGCCCCGCCTCGCAGCACGACGAACAATGCAAGGAATGACTCGCCGCCGAGGTATTCGAGGTCGACCACCAGCGAATCGGCAACTTCCGGCGTTGCCTCGATGACCCGGTAGATCTCGCTGGTGCCCATGCGGATGCCGTGACGGTTGATCGTCGCATCCGAACGTCCGTAGATGATTCCCGTGACGGCCTCGGGCCGCGGAATCAGGCGCAGCCAGTCGCCATGCCGCCACACGCCGGGGTAGACGTCGAAGTAGCTGTCGCGATAGCGCGAGCCATCGTGATCGTTCCAGAACTTGA
The DNA here is from genome assembly GCF_036735925.1 of Povalibacter sp. Taxonomy (NCBI): domain Bacteria; kingdom Pseudomonadati; phylum Pseudomonadota; class Gammaproteobacteria; order Steroidobacterales; family Steroidobacteraceae; genus Povalibacter; species Povalibacter sp. Next base: position 149,272 of record NZ_DAINNK010000001.1, on the reverse strand, counting down.
GCGGCATGCAGGGGATCGGCTGTGTCATCACCAGTTCGCCGACCTCGTCCATCACTTCGTTGCCTGCGTCGTCGTAGGCGAACGTCGCCACGCCCAGTTCGCGACACTGCATCTCGCCGGCATAGACCGGCAGCACCGGGCAGCACGTCAGGAAGCACGCGCCCGGATCCGTTCCGCCCGAGATCACGGCCAGCATGACGTCCGCCTTGACGTGCTCGTAGACCCAGCGATAACCCTCGGCCGGCAGCGGCGAACCGGTCGCGCCGACCGAACGCAGCGCACCGAGATCGAACTGCTGCCCCGGCCGCAGATCCGCCTTCATGCACATGCCGATGAATGCCGGACTCACGCCGATGAACGTGGCGCGCTCGCGTGCGGCAAAGCGCCACAGCGTCGTGAGATCGGGATGACCCGGGTTGCCGTCGAACAGCAGGATCGTGGCGCCGGACAGCAATGTGTTCGCCACGAAGTTCCACATGATCCAGCTCGTGGACGTGTACCAGAACATCCGGTCGTGGCTGTCCACGTCCGTGTGCAACGCCCCCGTCTTCAGCACTTCGAGGATCGTGCCGCCGTGCGTATGCACGATCGGCTTGGGCATCCCCGTGGTTCCGGAGGAATACACGATCCACAGCGGATGATCGAAGGGAACGGGCGTGAACTCCGGTGCGGTGCTTTGCGCCGTCGCCTCCGCGAACGACACCACCGTCACGCCGTGCCCGTCCGAGGGCGGAATGTCGAGACTCGCCGCGGCATTGAGATACGGAACGAAAACGACGGCCTTCAGACTCGGCAGCTGGCGTACCAGCTCCGCGACGACGGCGCGCCGGTCGTAATCCTTGCCGCCGTAGCGATAGCCATCCACCGCAAACAGCACAGTCGGTTCGATCTGACCGAACCGGTCGAGCACGCCGGTCGTTCCCATGTCCGGCGAGGCGCATGACCAGACACCGCCGCAACTGGTCGTGGCCAGCAGCGCGACGATGGTCTCCGGAATGTTCGGCAGGTAGGCGGCGACCCGGTCTCCGGGCTGCACGCCAAGACCTCGCAGCGTCGCCGACAGCGCACCGACTCCGGCGGCCAGCTGCGACCAGGACACTTCGCGGCGTTCGTGCACTTCCGACTGGAAGATGATCGCCGGCTCGTTGCGCATTCCCTCCACCCGGGCGTGACGCAACGCATGTTCGGCGTGATTCAGCGTTGCGCCCTGAAACCACTTGGCGCCCGGCATGCAGCGCGCCTCCAGCACCTGGGTGTACGGCGCATGCGAGATGACCTCGCCGAACTCCCAGATCGAACGCCAGAATGCCTCGATCTCCGTGACCGACCAGCGCCACAGGGCCTCGTAGTCGGCAAATTCGAGCCGATGGCGCTCCTTCAGCCAGCGCCGGTAGCGGGTTATCCCCGCCCTGGCGATGCGCGCTTCATCGGGTCGCCAAAGAGGTTCCGGGTGATTCGAAGTCTCGGTCATGATGATTCCGTCAGGCGTTCACGGGCGGCGCGGATGATAGTGCCGGCTGGGTTCGCCATCAAATGATGGACACCTGCAGCGACAGAATCAGTCAGTTGATTGTTTCGTTGTCTGGCCGTCCGCCCCTCTATTGACCGGGCCGAAGACCATTGCATAGAGTGCCCGCCTCCACCGGCGCCGGTCGCATTGCTGCGCTCCTGCGCATCGTAGTCACTGCGCTGCACCAGAAAGCGCACAGCCGAAGACGGCGCCGGTCGCTCGATCCCATCCACACCACGCAACTCACCTGGAGAACTTCGATGGCAGGCAGACTGGAAGGCAAGACAGTAATCATCACGGGCGCGACCAGCGGGATCGGCGAAGTGACCGCACGCCGCTTCGCCGAAGAAGGCGCCCGCCTGCTCATTGCCGGGCGCACCGTCGCCAAGGGCGAATCACTGGCACGGGAACTGGGCGAACGCGTCGTCTTCGAACCCGCCGACGTCACGCGCGAGGCGGATATCGCACGCATCGTGGACTCCGCGGTCAAGCGATTCGGCCGGCTCGACTGCATGTTCAACAATGCCGGCGCCGCGACTCCTTGCAAACTCGAGAACGTTACCGAAGAGGCCGTCCGCGACGGACTGCAGCTGCTGGTCGGCAGTGTCATCTTCGGCATGAAGCACGCTGCGCGCGTCATGAAGGATCACGGCGGCGGCAGCATCATCAACAATGCCAGCATCGCGGCCCATCGCGCCGGACAGGGCGACCTGGTGTACTCGGCAGCGAAAGCCGCGGTGTCGCAGCTCACCCATCTCGCGGGTGTCGAACTCGGCGCCTACAACATCCGTGTCAATGCGATTTCGCCGGGCGCAATCGCCACCCCGATCTTCTGGGGCGGCTCGGCGCGCGCGAGCCAGCTGAGCGATGAAGACAATCGTCGCAAGCAGGCGAAGCTCGAGCAGAACCTTGCACGCGCCACGCCGCTGCCGCGTTCGGGACAGAGCATCGACATCGCGAATGCCGCGCTGTTCCTCGCCAGCGACGAAGGCAGCTTCGTCAACAGCCATGACCTGGTCGTCGACGGCGGCCGCATCTGGCAGTTCCACGAACGCGCGAGCGTCTGAACCCCTTCACGGCCTGCCACCCCCGCGCGGGCTTGGATCTCGGGGGTCACTGAGATCCTCGCCCACGCGGGAATGACAAGTTTTCAGCTACTTCCAGTCCTCTCCTGCCACCTCTAGTGGTCCTGGAAACTTCCCAGGACGCAGGTCAGTCCCTCCGGCGTGAGCGGCAGCGAGAACGCATCGCGCGGCGTGCCCTTCGGATGGGATGCCAGCGTGGTCGCCACCCACTCCGTTATCGCCTGGCTGCGCGGCCAGAGATGTCCGCCGATCGGCGGCAGGTAGTTCAGATCGTGCGTGCACGACACGGTGACGACGTTCGACTGGCTGGCGAAGTAATTGGCCGCGAGCTTCGTTGACGGGTTGTAGTTCGCGATCAGCGGACCGGTCGCGCCGTTGAGATACCACTTGTCGGTGGCACCGCCCCACAGCACGATGTTGATCGATGGTTGCAGCGCCTCTGCGGAACGATCGAGCGGCCTCGGCGCCACACGTCCGTCGATGATTGCATCGCCCACATTCTCGGTGGTGATGGGCACGCCGTCCGTTCGATACCACTCGCCGGAGGCAGGCGCACCGCCCGCAAAGAATCCGGAGCTGAAGGTCAATGCGCGATTCGTCGCGGTGCCGCCGGCGGAGATGCCGCCGATGTAGATCCGCGTCTGGTCGATCTCGTAACGCGTCGCGGCGCACTTCACCATCCGCTCGAAGAAGCGCACGTCAGTACCTGCATCCTGATACTGCGCCACGTTGCCCTGGGCAACACCGTCGAACCATGGCTCCCAGGTGCGGCCATCCTGCGTGGTGACCGTGCCGGATCCGCACACGGAGTTGTTGCCGTTCGCCGCGCAGATTCTCACCGGCGAGATGACCGTGAATCCTTTCGCAGGCAGCCGGTCGATGAATGTCGCACGCATGAAATCCGTTTCCATTTCCGCGGTGCCCGTAAGAGAGACGAATACCGGCCGCGGACCGTCGCCATCCGTTGCGGGAAGGATGCGGAAACTGCGCGAATAGCCATCCGACATGAAGCCGGAGTTGAGGCCATCCTTCGGCGTGAAGTCGGCAGGACAGCTTGCCGTCCAACGCAGAGGAGGCGGAACTGCATCGGACTCGAGAATCGCCAGTCCGCCGGCAACGTTTGCGCCCCAGGTCCAACCGTACCCGGCATAGATGCGTCCGTTCGAAACCACCGGTCCGCTGGTCGAGCCGTTCGGGAATCCTTCTGCGGCTGTATCGTAACTGCCGACCTGCGCACCCACCGGCATCGAGTGCAGCAGCGTGCCGTTGGTTGCGTCGACGACGCGCAACTGGCCATCCCACGTGATGAAGTACAGCAAGCCGTTCGCCACGGTGTTGCCGCTGAAGCTGCCCGCGAGAAGATTCAGACTCCACACCACATCGCCGGTGGCAGCGTCGAGCGCGAAGGCCGAACTGGTGCCCGGCCGCGCGTCGAACCGACCCGTACCGACCGTCGACGTGTTGTTCGTGAAGTAGATCCGGCCGTTCGCGACCGTCGGCGTACCCATCACACCACCGATCGGACTGCCGGACGGCGTGCGCGGATCCACGGTGCGCTGCCACACCCGCTCGCCCGTTACCCGATCAACCACCGTGTAGTGGCCGCCCTTGTCGCCGACGCCCACGAGCTTGCGCACCGTGCCGTTGACCGTGGCCTCGAACAGGTTCGGCGCGGCGCCGACGTCGCGGTCGAGGGTGCCGCCGTTGATGGTGTAGACATCGTTCGCGGTGATCTGGTGATGCCAGACGAGCGCGCCCGTCTCGTAGTTGATGGCGAGCAGCGCATCGGAGTACGGACCGGCCGGCGTGAAGTAGGCCTGTCCGGTGCCGATGTATGCGAGCTTCAGCTCCGGATCCACGGCCACGCTCGACCACACCGACACGCCGCCGCCGCACGACTCGGGCGGGCAGACGGAGAGGCGCCACTTCTCTTCGCCGTTCGCGGCATTCAGCGCGACCACGGAACCGCGAAACAACGGCGTGGCCGCGAAAAAGACCTGGTAGGAAGCCGCGCCGATGAGGAGCGTGTCGCCCACGACGACGGGCGAAGACCAGATCCGGTTGTACGGGGTCGTCTCGATCTTGGAGGTCCAGCGCAGCTTCCCCGTCGCGCGCTCCACCGAATAGACATTCGAGTTGTCGCCGGCGATGTAGACACTGTCGCCCGCCACGAAGGGCGACGGCGTCAGCATCGAGTTCTGCAGTCGCGTGGCCCAGATGTCGGCACCCGTTTCTGCATTGACCGCCTTCAGCCAGCCGGCGTAGTCGCTGAAATACACGACGCCATCCGCCACTGCCGGCGTGCTCGAAACGCCCGCACCGGGGACGCGGTGCGCGACTCGCAGGTTCGCCACGTGCGTCGCACCGATGGTTTCGTCCTTCGAGGCCCGGGTGTTGGCATAGTCGTGACCGAACATCGACCAGTTCTGCGAACCGATGGGCAGCGGCTCACCGCTCGTCACTGCGGCCGTCGTAACGCTGAACACGGCGTTCACGCCACCCACCGTCAACGTGGCGCTCACCGCGGTATTTGCCGCCGAGCTCGACGTGACGCGCACCGCAACCTGCTGACCGTTGTTCACCGTGCCGTTGGCGCTGGTATAGGCCGCGTTGTTGATGGAGTACTCGCCCCCGGTCACGCTGATCTGGGCCGCGGAGTTGATACCGGAAATGGTGACGGTCGAAGACTCCACCGGCGTACTGACGGCGACGTTCGTTCGCGCCACGAAGGTAAATGGGTCCGGCGTGGTGTCGGTGACCGGCGGTGGCGGCGGCGTTGTTCCGCCTCCTCCTCCGCCCCCTCCCCCCCCACAGGCAGCAAGCGCAGCTGCGGCAAACATGGCAACGGTAGCAATCTTCAATCGCATGACTGATTCCCCCCTCGTCGCGACCGACACGGCCGCCCTGATCGTTTGTGGTTGTTGTTGCCAACATACCACTCGCTCAAAAAATAATTCAAGACCCGGGTACAGGGATTCCCCGGAAAAAACCGGCGTTCATGTCGACATAGTTCTCATTTTTGTCGTACCGGTCGACAAAGCGCTGCCGCATCGAAGAGCTGCCGGCCGGCTTGGGCGGGTCCGCTGGATGACCCGCATCCGGTCTCGCCCCGGCTCCGGAACAGCATCGTTTGCTCGTATTGCTGTGGCTTCTCTTTCCCCCGCTCCTTCTCTTGTGGACTAGTCAACTGAATTGGTGGTATGTTCCCGACGTCCAAATTGCACACGTGGTATGCCGACGATCATTCAGTAAAACAAACCAATTCAGGGGGTCACATGAAGACGCACATAACAGCGCGCCCGACCACAGAGCGCGTAAATCGACCCGTTGTCTCGTCAATTGCCGTTGCCGCAACGGCGCTGACACTGTCCTCGCCGTTGGTCCTAGCCGCCGAGGGAAGCGGCCGGACGCTCGAAGAAGTCCTCGTCACCGCACAGCGACGCCCGCAGAGCCTTCAGGATGTTCCCGTCGCCGTTTCCGTCGTCTCCTCCGAGACCATTCGCGAACTGTCGCTGCAGAACCTCGATCAGCTCTCCGCCTATGTGCCGGGATTCAGTGTGCGCGAGGGCGGCGAACAGACCTCCATCAGCATTCGCGGCTTCGCTACCGGCCTGAACTTCGGTTTCGACCAGTCGGTCGGTCTCTTCATCGACGGAATCTATGCAGGACGCGAGCGTCAGTTCCGCAGCACGTTCCTCGACATCGGATCGGTCGAGGTGCTCAAAGGCCCCCAGGCCACGCTCTTCGGCAAGAACACGACCGCCGGCGCGGTGGTGATCACCACCGGCCAGCCCACCCAGGATTTCTCCGCCGATCTGAGCGCCGACTTCACGTCCGAGATCGATCGTCAGATCTACACCGCCGTGGTCAATGGCGGGCTTACGGATACCCTGGCCGCGCGGGTCGCCCTGCGCTACTCGGAAGAGGATGGGTACGTTCGCAATACGCTGACCAACGAGCGTGAAGAACAGGGCGAAGACTGGATCGCCCGCGCCACGTTCCTGTGGACGCCCACGGCTTCCTTCAGCATGCGCACGAAGCTCGAACATTCCGAGTACGAACGTTACGGACGGGCATTCAACATTTCCTCCGTGAACGGCGTGGAGGTCGGACGTCCCACCTGCTTTGGCATGGCAACCGGCTGGCCGTGTGCCGCCACCGCGGCAGACGTGGGTCCCGAGGCCCGGCTGAGCAGCTACCTCGCCTACGATCCGGACTTCCTGGCCGGAACCTTCGACCAGACCTCGAAGCAGCAGGAAACGGCGGACGTCGAAGCCAACAACGTCGCCATCCGGATGGAGTATTCGTTCACGCCCGACACCCGGCTGGTCTCGATCAGCGGGTACTCGAGCTATGACTCCGAAGATCAGCGCGACGTCGACTGGAGTCCGACGGACTTTCTCTATGAGCCGATCACCCAGGAGTTCGATCAGTTCAGCCAGGAATTGCAACTGTTCTCGAAGATCGGCGATCGCTTCGAGTACCTGCTGGGCGTTCATGGCTTCAAGAACGACTTCTACGTCGATCGCCGCACCGACGTCGACATTCGCGTCTTCCTGCTGCCATTCGGCGTGCAGCCGACGGACCCGCTCATCTTTGACGGCCCGGCGAGCGACTGGCGCTATGCGCAGCTGCGCTATCTCGATCAGGAAACGGAGAGCATCGCCGCGTACTTCTCCGGAACGTTCGATTTCACGCCGACCTGGCACCTGACCGCCGGCCTGCGCTGGAATCGCGAAGACAAGACCGCGACCGACCGCTACGCCCTGTCCGAATTCGGCTCGACCCGATTCCTGGATGTGTCACGCGACAGCGGCGGCAACCTGATCGGCAGCCCCGCCGATGTCGCATTGATCACGCGCATCCTGGCCACGTTGCCGGGCAATGTGAACGGCATCATCAACACCTCGCGCGTCGGCTTGACGCAGACGATCAGTGAAGAGGACTGGTCGCCCGAAATCACGCTGTCGTGGGATCCGACGGCCGACACCATGCTGTATTTGAAAGCGGCCCAGGGCCATAAAGGCGGCGGCTTCAACTCCGCGACCGTCGGCCAGAATGCCTCCGACAGAACGTTCCGTGACGAAACGGTCACGGGCTACGAGTTCGGCGGCAAGCTGCGACTGCTCGATGGCAGCGCCGCACTGAACTTCGCGCTCTTCAGGCAGGAGTTCGAGGATCTGCAGACCTCGACGTGGGTCGGCGACGCATTCGACGTCGGCAACGCCGGCAAGTCACGCGCGCAAGGGCTCGAACTCGAAACCATCTGGCAGGCCACGGAAGCGCTCCGGCTCAATGCGAGCATGATCTGGCTCGACGCCCGTTTTCTCGAGAACTCTGGGAACGCTTGCAGCATTCCCCAGCGCTACTTCCCGGATCCGGTACCGGGCTGCGTGTTCACCCCGGCCGATACCACCGCAGGAACGCCCGCGTCCTACCTGCAGGACAACTCGGGAGACCGCTTCGCACCCACCTTCTCCGGCAACTTCGGCGTTGGATATACCGCAAGCCTCACCAGTTCGCTGGAGCTGCTGATGCGCGCGGACGTCGTCTACACGGGTCATCAGCGCAACCCACTCGATCCGACCATCGAGCAGGGCTCACGCACACTGCTCGATGTCGGCGCAACGTTGCGACCTGCAGGCGAAGACGGCTGGAGCGTCGGTTTGCTCGTGCAGAATGCAACCGATGAGGAGTACTACTGGTACGAGTTCGAGGCGCCGGCGCAGACCGGCACTCGCATCGGGTTCCCTGCCCCGCCGCGGATGTACACACTGCAGACACGCTATCGCTTCTGATGGATGCCGGCCCGGTGCGAGGGATCGCATCGGGCCACCTCTCCGGCAACGGCTCTGACGCCAGCGATTTTCCCGCCCCGGCACATGACTGACTGGCGGAGCGCACGATCACACCCGGGTGAAAAAATACTCGCCACGGACATGATTTGTCGCTACGGTATGGCGGCGTTCATGGAGAACAACGACGAACATGGCCACGCGACCTCGCCCGGAGCCCACCAAGAAATTTCATAAGCGCAAGGACATGATCCTGCGCGCCGCCGTCGAAGTGCTGAACAAGAAAGGCGTCAAGGGCATGACGCTGGCGGATGTCGCCTCCAAGCTCGATCTCGTGCCGACGGCGGTGATGTATTACTTCCGCAGCAAGGAAGAACTTGCCGCCTCCTGTTTCCATCGCTCCATCGAAATCTATGATGCGCTGGCAGCCCAGGCCGACAACGCCCGCACGGCTCGGGCGGCGCTGGAGATCTTCGTGCGCGGCTTCTTCGAACACCGGCGCAGGATCGTAATCGGCGAAGCAGATCAGATGGCCGTGTTCAACGACGTGCGTGCAGTGCACGATCCTGGCGTGGGCAAGGCCTACGAGACGATGTTCCGTCGCACCCGCAGCCTGCTGATGAAGTCGCGCGAGTTCAGCAATCTCGAACGCATCCACTGCAATGCCCGCGTCCATCTGCTGCTGTCGCAGCTTTTCTGGTCGATCGTCTGGATCGACCACTACGACACCGACGATTACGGCCGCCTGGCCGACCATGCACTGGATATTCTCGAGAGCGGTCTCGCCCATCATCGCGGCAAATGGGCGCCGCAGATACTTCCGTCATTGCCGGCCCCGACGAGCGATCGTCCGGGCGAGAGCCGCGAAACGTTCCTTCGCTCAGCGACCGTACTCATCAACGAACAGGGATATCTCGGCGCGTCGGTTCAGAAGATCTCCGAACAGCTCAACGTGACCAAGGGCGCGTTCTACCACCACAACGACGCCAAGGATGATCTGGTCGAAGCCTGTTTTGCGCGCACGCTCGAGGTCATGCGACACGCGCAGCGCGCGGCGGCGGCGGCAGCGAAGACAGGCTACGACAATCTCGCCTCCGTCTGCGCCGCGCTGCTGAACTACCAGCTCACCGGCAGCGCCCCACTGTTGCGAACGTCGGCGCTGACGTCCGTGCCGGAGAACATCCATCGCCAGCTGATCGGCGAATTCGATCGCATTTCCGGCCGGTTTGCGCTCGTCTGCAGCGATGGCATCGCGGACGGCTCGCTGCGGGCAGCCGACGCCACGATCGCCGCCCAGATGATCACCGCCATGATCAATGCCTCGGCCGAACTGCATCTGTGGGCACCCGGCGTCACCGCTCAGAGCGGCGCAGAGATCTACGCCCGTCCGCTGTTCGAAGGCCTGCTCACGAAGTAGCAGGGCCGCCCGTCCTTCCTCGCCCTGCGCGTCCTCTGCCGCGCAGCATCGCCGCCGCATTCACTTCTGCGTTCGCCGTTACTCATAAATTGAATTGACGGTATGTCGGCTTGATGTCTATAGTTTTCGAAATATTCTGGCCTGTATTTATCCACTGTTTTTGAAAGGGTCTGCGCCGCCAGAGCAAGCAGATCCATGGATATCCGATATGACTGCATCGATTACCCCGACGGTAGCCAACTACATCACGCAAGCCGAATCGCAGGCTCGGACCGTACCGGACATCCCCAGTCACGTTTCATTGATCCCGATTGCCCGCGTCGGCATCGTCGGCGCCGGCACGATGGGCGGCGGCATCGCCATGAATTTCGCCAATGCCGGCATTCCGGCCAGGCTCGTCGAAACGCAGGCAGCGGCGCTCGAGCGCGGCCTTGCCACCGTTCGTCGCAACTACGAAAACAGCGCACGCAAGGGCCGGATCACATCTCAGGATGTGGAAACCCGCATGAACCTGCTGAGCGGCTCGCTCTCGCTGGACGACCTCGCCGATTGCGACATGATCATCGAAGCGGTCTATGAAGACATGGCCGTCAAGAAGCAGATATTCACGCGCCTCGACGCCATCGCGAAGCAGGGCGCCATCCTTGCAACCAACACCTCGGGCCTGAACGTCGATGAGATCGCCGCAGTCACCCGCCGCCCGGAAGCAGTGATCGGACTGCACTTCTTCTCGCCCGCCAACGTGATGAAGCTCGTCGAGGTCGTGCGCGCCGACAAGACCAGCCAGAGCGTGGTCGCGACCTGCATGGACCTCGCCCATCGCCTTGGAAAGATCGCCGTCCTCGTCGGCGTCTGCCCGGGCTTCGTCGGCAATCGCATGCTCTATCCCCGCCAGGTTCAGGCGGAGCAGCTGCTGTTCGAAGGCGCGATGCCGTGGGACGTCGATCGCGTGCTGTGCGAATTTGGATTTCCGATGGGTCCCTTCCAGATGGCAGACCTCGCCGGTCTCGACATCGGCTGGTCGCGCGAGACCTCGCGTGGCGAAACGCTCCGCGATGTCCTGTGCGAACAGGGCCGACTCGGCCAGAAAAACCGCGCCGGCTTCTACGACTACGACGAGAATCGCAAACCCACGCCCTCGCCCATCACGGAGAAGGCGGTACGCGATTTCTCGGCGCGCAAGGGAAAGACGCCGCGGACCATCTCCGACAGCGAGATCCTCGAGCGCTGCCTGTATCCGCTGATCAACGAAGGTGCGCGCGTGCTCGAGGAACGCAAGGCGCTGCGCGCTTCCGACATCGACGTCGTATGGCTCTACGGCTACGGCTGGCCGAAGCATCGGGGCGGTCCGATGTACTACGCCGACTCGGTCGGGCTTACGAACATTGCCGCCCGGCTGCGCGACTTTGCCCGCAATCACGGTTCCGCGTTCGAACCATCCTCGCTGCTGGCGACACTCGCCTCGCAGGACCGCGGTTTCCTGTCGGCGTAACGCCGGACGGACGCCCGGGCGTTACGCGCCCGGGCCCGCGAACTCAGCTCGCGCGCGGCTTGTAACGGTCGCGCAGTTCCCGCTTCAGTACCTTGCCGATCGCGCTGCGCGGCAGCGCAGACACCACTTCGACCGCACTGATCGCCTGCGTCTTGCCGAGACGCTCGTTCGCCCACGAGCAAAGAAAGCTCGCATCGAGCGAGCGACCGGCACGCGGCACGACGAAGCCCACGGGAGTTTCACCCCATCGCTCCGAGGGCACGCCGACAACAGCCGCTTCCAGGACGTCCTCATGCTGCACGAGCACCGCCTCGATGTCGCTCGGATAAACGTTGAAGCCGCCGGAGATGATCATGTCCTTGCGGCGATCCATCAGCGTGAGAAAGCCTTCCGCATCGAAGCGGCCGACGTCGCCTGTGCGGATGAATCGATTGCCGCTCTCGTCGTACCACTCCGCTTCGCTGGTCTTCTTCGGCTGATTCAGATAGCCATTCATCATGACCGGCGAGCGACCGACGATCTCTCCAACCTCATCGGCCGGCAGCTCCCGGCCTTCCTCATCGATCACGCGCATTTCGTGACCCGGGAACGGACAGCCGACCGTGTGCAGCTTGTCGGGCCGCTCGTGAGCCAGCAGCTGGCACGACGCGCCGCCTTCCGTCATCCCGTAGTACTCGATCAGACCGCCGGGCCAGCGCTTGAGCACTTCCGCCTTGATGTCGGCGGCGAACGGCGCGCTGGTGCTGTACTTCATCACGAAGCTCGACAGGTCATAACGGTCGAAGTCGGGCACTGCCATCAGCCGGCGATACTGTACGGGCACCAGCATCGCGTGCGTGACGCGATGCTTCTGCGCCAGTTCGAGGAACTTCACGGCGTCGAACTTCGCCTGCAGCACCACCGTGCCGCCGTTCGCGAGCGTCGGCAGGAAGCTCACGAGCGTGGTATTGGAATAGAGCGGCGTCGAGACCAGCGTCACCTGCGCCGAATCGGCCTCGAAGTCGTGCCCCTTGTCGCGCATGAGCTGCAGCCAGCGCAGCTGATGCGACTGCACGATGCCCTTCGGCGTCCCCGTCGTTCCGGAAGAGTAGATGATGTTGAACGCCGCATCCGGATCCATCGACGCAGGCTGCGGCTTGGCCTCGTTCGGCGGCAGCCACTCTTCGAATCGCACTCCGAAATCCGAACCATCGAGCATGACCCAGGTCGGTCCGGTGGGCTTTCGCAGCGGCGCCAGCGCAGTCGCAACGGCCGCATCGAGAAAGAGAATCGTCGCGCCGCAGTCCTCGAGCATGGTCATCAGACTCTGCGCGGTCGAGGAAGGCGCCAGCGGCACGACACCGCCGGCGGCACGCAGCGTCGCCATGAATACGGCGCTGTACTCGATGGACGCCGCAGCGCAGATGGCGACAGGGTCGCCCGACTTGATGCCGTCGCGCTGCAGGCCCGCGGCAATCCGGTCTATCAGGACATCCAGCTCCGCATAAGTGATGCGTCGGCTGTCCTGGATCACTGCTGCCTTTTTTGGCCGCAGCGAGGCATGCGCCCGAATGAGTTCATGATGCGACCCGAAGGGTCGCTCCCGCATTGCAGCGATGGATTCAGGCGTGACTCTCATGCGCGAAGCATCTCCTGACGAAGCGTGCGGGCCGCCGCGAAGTAGTGGAATGCAGCCCAGAGATTGACGAGTACTGTAACTCCAAGTGACCAGCGCAACCCATCGGCAAGCGCCTGAGCCTCAGGGATTCCCTGCGCCACGTAGCCTTGCCGCAGGAAATCGCTCAGCACGCCGACCAGCAGCGGCCCGAAACCGAGCCCGATCAGATTGAGGATGAACAGCAGCAGCGCACTGGCAAGCGCCCGCTCCTTCACGCCTACCAGGCGGTAGGTGGCCGTGATGCTGGGCGCGAGATAGGCGGCGGCGCAGAAGATCGACGGAATGAGCAGCCACATCACGATCGACGGATTGTCGACGAAGTAGACCAGTTCGGAGACCGGGAAGCCGACGAGCAGCGAAAGCGCAGGAATCCAGAGGTAGTAGCGAACATCGTTGCGGCGATTTGCATACCAGTCGCTCAGCCAGCCGCCGAAGTACGTGCCCGTCACGCCACCGATCACCGTGACGACCGCCAGCTGGAAGCCGACTTCCGCGACGCTCATGCCATGCGATCGCATCAGGAAGGCCGAGTAGAAGTTGCCGGCACCGTAGATGACGAAGTTGTGCAGCGCCGCCGCGAAGGCCAGGTGCCGGAACGAGGACTTGGCAAGCAGCGATCGGATCACGCCCCACGCCGAGGGCGGCTCGGAGACTACCTTCGTCTCGTCGGAAAAACCTCGCGGCGGCTCTCGCAGCGTCGTCTTCACGAGCAACGCGATCAGGAGTCCCGGCAAGCCAACGACGAAGAAGGCCATGCGCCAGCCGTGGGTCTGCGCCACCCAGCCGGCCAGCACCATTCCCAGGAAGGACCCTGCGAACGCACCCAGCTGATAGATCGACAGCGCCGTCGCCCGGCGCTTCGACTCGAAGTAGTCGCTGATCAACGAATACGCAGCCGGATTGCAGCCCGCCTCCCCGACACCGACGCCTATCCGTGCGAAAAGCAGGTGGGAATAGGTTTTCGCCGTACCCGTGAGCGCGGTGAAGACGCTCCAGACCACGATCGAGATGGCGATCAGGTTGACGCGGCTGCTGCGATCCGCCAGACGCGCCAGCGGAATGCCCATCACCGTGTAGATCGCCGCAAACGCCAGCCCGGTAAGCAGCCCCATGTGGGTATCGGTCAGCCCGAAGTCGGTACGGATGGGCTCCATCAGGATGGACAGGAGCTGGCGATCCATCATGTTGATCATGTAGACGCCACACAGCAGCCACACGACGTAGTAACGGTAGCCCTCCGACGCGCGAAACTCCTCCGTCGTCTCCGAACCCGTCACGGCCGTCGCCGGCGCATTCAACGCCATCTCTTCTCTCGACATCGCCTCTTTCCCCTCGTCTCTCAGCAACGCGCCAATGGCGTTCGATCAGTGGTGATTATTTTTTTGCGCCGTCATTCTTCAGGTAGAGATCGAACCACTCGCGCGCCAGTTCGTGCGAGCGCACGCGCGCCTTTCCATAGATGTCGTAGTGCGAAGTTTCCGGAATGGTGATCAGCTTCTTCGGCCCCTGGTAGCGGTTGTAGGCCGCGATCGCGTGTTCCTCGTTGTTCAGGTACTGCTCGTGCTCCGACAGCACGAACTGGAATGCGACCGTATTCACGTCCGTAATGTCATCGAGCGGGTTGTAGTTGGCGAAGCGGCTGGTAATCGGCGCACCGCGCAGACCACCGTTCACCTGCGCAGGCGGCGGATAGCCCAGTTCGCCTCGGGCGCGCTTCGTCGCTTCCTCGAATCCCTGCGGCATCCACTGCGTCCACAGCGAACCTTTGAGTCCGCCCGTCACCTGGCTGTGGACGGCCTTCACGCGCGCATCGTGTGCGCCCGCGTAGACGACGTAGCTGCCGCCCATGCTGCTGCCCCACAATCCGATGCGGTTGACGTCGACCTGCGGCTCGCCATGCACCCAGTGGATCGCGTTCTGCCAGTCCGCCGCCATGTCGAGGGGATCGACCACTTCTCTGATGGCGTGCACTTCCGCCGTGAAATCGGTCTTCGTCACATCGCTCGCGGGCGACTTGAGCACGACGCGCGAATCGCTCTCGCCCCAGCCGCGATAGTCGAAGGTCAGCACGAGGTATCCCTCGCGCGCGAACTCCGACGCGTCCTGGCGCAACTGCGACTGCACGCCGCCCCAGCCGTGCGCCATGATGATCGTCGGCAGTTTTGCATCGGGGGCCGCCTTCTTCGCGACGAAGACATACCCTGTCATGCGATTGCCTTCGCTGTAGATGTCGACTCGACGGCTACTGATGTCGTCGGGAACCACGAAGCCGGCCGGACGCGCCGGCTGCGAGTCGCCGCTCGACTGCGCGCCTTGAGCATCCGACATCACCGACTGAACCAGAACGGCACACATCAACAAACCTCTGAACATGGCCATTTCCCCCTGTCTCGATCTACATGATTGCACGACGAATGAACCGGCCGCCCGGACCCGTCAATCAACTGATTGGTGACGATCCGCGCATTTCCGGGGCGTGTACATACCACGCAGTGAAAAAAATAAGCAATGCCTTTTGAACTACACATACTGCCCCGACAACTTTTGCCAAGGAGGTCGCCGCGGCATGAGCGCTTTGCTGCATCTGCGCAGACGGCGTCGGCCAGGAACGGACGCGGAGCGCATTCAGTCAACCGACTGAAACGAAAGGGCGTGCAGGCCGCCCATCGAATCGGGCACTGTCGGAGAAGGCGATTATGAAAACAGACCTGCGGGCGGCAGGCCGCCGCTACCTGGCAGTCTTGCGCACCGCCCGCTTGCGCACTGCCGTGCCGGCCGAGCCCGTTCGCCCGCCGAGGTGCGCTTCAAATCCTGCCGTCGTGAAGCGAGCGAGATCATCCGCGAGCTTGCGCACCGCGTCCTCGTTCGCGACCGCCTTGGGCGCGGAATCGTGCCAGGTCGCCGTGACCGCCATGAGGGCGACGGCCATCGCCAGCAATCGCTGAATTTCAGCTCGGGGTGTCCCCGGGAACAGCTCGCGGATCGCGGCGATATAACGGTTGCGTACCGGCGCCACGATATCGTCGAAGATCTTCGCCGACGATGTCTTGTATTCGTGCTGCACGCTGGCGAGGATGCGCGCATACGAAAGTCCTGCCGCCGTGCTGGCGAGCGCCACGTGCGGGTAGAAGTAGTTGTAGAGCAGGCGCTGCAGCCGCGCACGGCCGGCCAGCTCCGCATCCATCTCCTTCAGGAGCCTGAGACGTTCCTCCTGAACGCCATGGATGAAACTGTCGATCACTCCGCGATAGAGCGCTTCTTTCGAACCGAAGTGATAGTGCACCACGCCCGGATTCATGCCGATCTCGCGCTGGACTTCGCGCTGACTGGCGCCCCGGTATCCATGCTCGGCGAAATGCCGGGCCGCCACCTCGATGAGCTTCGTCCGGGTATCCGCGGTTGCGGTCAAGGTCTTGGGTCGCCGTGCCATCAGACTGTTCGAACTCCTGCCTGCGTCATTGGCGCTCGCTGTAGATCAGCACAGACGAAATACGCGCCTACCAGGTGTCGATGCCGGGCCGCTTGGCGCGTTGCCGCGGCGGCGCAGCGCGCACGGCCTTCAGCAGGTTCGCCAGCCAGCGACGCGAATCCGCCGGATCGATCGTATCGTCCACGCCGAAGATGGTTGCGATGCTGAGCGCCTTGCCCTGCTCGTACAGCTTCGCCACCATCTCGTCGTACTTGCTGCGACGCTGGGCCGGATCGGCGATCTGCGCCAGCTCGTTGCGATAGGCCAGTTTCACCGCGCCTTCCAGACCCATGCCGCCGAACTCGCCGGTGGGCCAGGCCACCGTCGCCATCGGACGCTTGAAGGATCCGCCGGCCATCGCGATGGCACCCAGTCCATACGCCTTGCGCAGCACGATCGTGAAGAACGGCACGCTGAGATTCGCTCCGATGACGAACATGCGGCTCGAATGACGAACCAGCGCCGTCTTTTCGACCTCCGGTCCGACCATGATGCCGGGCGTATCGCAGAGGAACAGCACCGGAATGTCATAGCTGTCGCACAGCTGCATGAAGCGCGCAGCCTTGTCCGCGCCATCGGCATCGATCGCTCCGCCCAGATGCTGCGGATTGTTGGCGATCACGCCGACGGGCATGCCTTCGATGCGAATCAGCGACGTGATCATGCCCTTCGCAAATTGCGAACGCAGTTCGAGCACCCAGCCGGTGTCGGACAGCGTGTCGATTACGCGGCGAACCTCATACGCTCGCAGCCGATTCTCCGGGATGACATGACGCAGGTGACGCTGATCGGCGCACTCGTAATCTTTGACGGTTCCCTGGAAGTACGACAGATAGCGCCGCGCCGCGCTCACGGCCTGCGCTTCATCCGCCACGCCGATGTCGACCACGCCGTTGGCGAGCTGTACCGACATGGGCCCGATCTCTTCCGGCTTGAAGACGCCGAGACCGCCGCCCTCGACCATCGCCGGCCCACCCATTCCGATGTTGGCGTTGGCAGTCGCGATCACCACGTCGCAGCAACCGAGCAACGAGGCATTGCCGGCAAAACAGCGGCCGGAGGCGATGCCCACCAGCGGCACCGTGCCGCTCAGTTCAGCGAAATCCGCAAACGTCGGCGTTCCGCCGGCGTCGCCGCTGGTCTCCGTATCGCCCGGCCGTCCGCCGCCACCTTCGGCGAAGATCACGACCGGCATGCCTGCGTCCTTCGCCACGCGAATCATGCGATCCGTCTTGATGTGATTGCGCGCTCCCTGCGTCCCGGCGAAGACGGTGTAGTCGTAGGACATGACGACCGAGCTCGCCTGCGGATCGGGGAAGAGTTTGCCGTTGATGCGACCCACACCGGTCACCATGCCATCCGCGGGACTCTTGACGATCAGCTCTTCGAGCGAGCGGCGTGCGCGCTGCGCCGCCAGCACGAGCGGTCCGTACTCGACGAACGTTCCCGGATCGCACAGATCGTCGATGTTCTCGCGGGCCGTGCGCTGGCGTGTCGCGCGACGACGGGCCACGGCTTCCGGTCGGGCCGCATCGCGAGTCACTTCGTGCCGCTTCAGCACCTCGTGCAGATCCGGGCGGATCAACTCGAGATCCACCGCTGCGGCGGCACTGGCGCCACCGCCGTCCACTTCCTGCGGCTCGATCGCCACCAGCGAAGCGCCCTCCACGATGGTATCGCCGACGGCGACGGCGATTGCCGTCACGCGACCGCCGACGGCTGCAGTCAGTGCATGCTCCATCTTCATGGACTCGATCACGAGCACCTGCTGGCCGCGGCGAACCAGATCGCCTTCGCGCACGTCGATCGCCACGATCGTTCCCTGCAGCGGCGATTTGATGGCGCCGGGCACGTCGTCATCGATCACGGGATGAGACGGCGCCGCGCTTTCCTGCCGGCCGTGTGCGAGCACGGCGAGCGGATCGTTGGTATCGACCTGCGCTCCCACACGCTGCGAGCGCATGGAACCCGACGTGGCTTCGATGAAGCGCCGCGGATGCTTCGCGCCAGGCTGCAGCAACTCGGCCGCATGACGGGCAATGAACTGCGTGTCGACGTCGTCGGCAACGAATGCCGGGTGCTGCAGCACCGCCTGCAGGAAGGCGAGATTCGTGGTCACGCCTTCGATCCTGAACTCGCACAGCGCACGGTAGGCGGCGGCCGCAAGTGCCTCGAAGCCGGGCTGCTGCGAATGAACGATGACTTTTGCGAGCAGCGGATCGAATCCCGGCAAGGCCGCATAGCCGGCATAGCCGAACGTATCCACCCGGATGCCGCGTCCGCCCGGCGGTTCGAACACCGTCAGCGTGCCCGACGTCGGTTTGCTCGACCCATCCGCCTGCATCGCCTCCATGTTGATCCGCAGCTGCATGCTCGAGCCGCGAGGGGCTGGAATCTGCTCCTGCGACAACTGCAGTTCGGGCAGCGTCGCGCCGCACGCCACACGCAACTGGGCCTGCACCAGATCGATGCCGAGAATTTCTTCGGTGACGGTGTGTTCCACCTGCAACCGCGCATTGGCCTCTATGAAGACGAAGCGCGCATCGGCGCCGCCGGCGGCATCAACGAGGAATTCGAACGTTCCAAGGCTGTCGTAACGTACGTGACGCGCCATGCGCAGCGCCGCGTCGATGACGCGATCCCTGACGGCCGGATGCACGCCGGGACTGGGTGCGATCTCGATCAGCTTCTGATGGCGTCGCTGGATGGTGCATTCGCGTTCCCAGAGATGACTGACGTTGCCGGAGGCATCGCCAAGAATCTGCACTTCGAGATGGCGGACCGAAGGGAAGTACTCCTCGACATACACGTCTTCGACGCCGAAGGCGGACTTCGCCTCGGACCGGCAACGCGTGTAGGCCTCCTCCAGCTCCGACTCCTCCGTGACGACGCGCATTCCTCGTCCGCCGCCGCCGCCGCTCGCCTTGATCACGATCGCACTGCCCGCAGGCAATGAGGAACGGAAGCGGAGAATGTCTTCGATCGTCGTGGCAGCAAACGTGCCGGCCGGCACCGGCACTTCCAGCGAGCGCGCCAGCGTGCGGGCCTGAGTCTTGTCGCCGAACAGGGCCAGGAGTTCCGTGCGCGGCCCGACGAACGTCAGACCGGCGCTGCGTACGGCAGCCGCGAAGGCCGCGCTCTCGCTCAGGAATCCGTAGCCGGGATGGATTGCGCCGCAGCCGCGCGCCTTTGCTGCATCGATGATCTGCTTGGCATCGAGATAGGCACGCGCGCCTTTGCCGGACAATCCGATGGCGTCGTCGCAGCGGCGTACGTGCAACGAACGTGCATCGTCCTCGGAGTAGATGGCCACCGTCCGCATGCCTGCTGCAGCCGCAGCGCGTGCGATCCTGATGGCAATTTCGCCCCGGTTGGCGATCAGCAGCGTCTGATCACTTTTCTTTTCGACAGGTTGCATCGATCCCCCAGACGCGACCGAGAGGATCGGCGTCCCACGATATTTCAGCTGTAGGTACGGATTATTGGGTCCATGAGGTCGCCTGCGCAAGGCGGGCGCCGCGGATTCAGTCAAGTGATTGAGGAGATCGCGCCCTCGTCTCCGGCACTTCCGGCGAAGAGACCTGGCCGCCGGTGCGCATGAAAATCAATTTGAATTGACGGTATGCCCGGCGGAAATCTATATTCCGGACCTCCTCGATCGACCATTACGCGCTGGGCGGCAAGGGCCAGTCCGCCGCCGACCCATCGGACCAGGAACACTCCATACCATTTCAGGTGACTCATGCGCGAAGCAGTAATCGTCTCCACCGCCCGCACGCCGATCGGCAAAGCCTATCGCGGTGCGTTCAACAACACCCAGGGCCAGGAACTGGCCGGGCACGCCATCGCGCAGGCGGTGAAGCGCGCCGGCATCGATCCGGCACAGGTCGAGGACGTGGTCTTCGGCTGCGCCCTGCAGCAGGGCTCGACCGGCGGCAATGTGGCGCGCCAGGCGCTGCTGCGTGCGGGCCTGCCCATCACGGTGCCGGGCCAGACGATGGATCGCCAGTGTTCGTCCGGGCTCATGGCGATTGCGACGGCAGCGAAGCAGATCATCACCGACGGCATGCAGGTCGCCATCGGCGGCGGCGTCGAGTCGATCTCGCTGGTGCAGAACGACAAGATGAATCATTTCCGCGGCGCCGATCCCTGGCTGGTGAAGCACATTCCGCAGATCTACATGTCGATGCTGGAAACAGCGGAAACGGTCGCCGAACGTTACGGCGTGAGCCGGGAAGCCCAGGATGAATATTCGCTGCAGTCGCAGCAGCGCACGGCGAAGGCTCAGGCCGAAGGCCGTTACAACGACGAGATCGCGCCGCTGACTTCCATCATGCAGGTCACCGACAAGGAAACCGGCGCCGTCTCCGAGAAGGAAGTGACCATCAAGCTCGACGAAGGCAACCGTGCGCAGACCACGCTCGCCGACCTGCAGAAGCTGCAGCCGGTGTTCAAGAACGGTCAGCGCATCAAGGAAGGCAAGTTCATCACCGCGGGCAATGCCTCGCAGCTTTCCGACGGCGCCTCGGCCTGCGTGCTGATGGAAGCGAAGGAAGCGGAAAAGCGCGGCCTCAAGCCCCTGGGCGCCTATCGCGGCATGATGGTCGCCGGCTGCGATCCGGATGAAATGGGCATCGGCCCGGTGTTCGCCGTGCCGAAGCTGCTCAAGCTGCATGGCCTGACCATGGACGACATCGGCATCTGGGAACTGAACGAAGCCTTCGCGAGCCAG
Organism: Povalibacter sp.; assembly: GCF_036735925.1. Classification (NCBI taxonomy): domain Bacteria; kingdom Pseudomonadati; phylum Pseudomonadota; class Gammaproteobacteria; order Steroidobacterales; family Steroidobacteraceae; genus Povalibacter; species Povalibacter sp. Next base: position 128,115 of record NZ_DAINNK010000001.1, on the reverse strand, counting down.
GTGCTCTACATCCGCGACAAGCTCGGCATCCCCAACGACAGGCTCAATGTCTCGGGCGGTGCGATCTCGATCGGCCATCCCTACGGCATGTCGGGCGCCCGCATGACGGGACACCTGCTGATCGAAGGCAAACGTCGCGGCGCCAAGTACGGCATCGTCACCATGTGCATCGGCGGCGGCATGGGCGGCGCAGGACTGTTCGAGATCTTCTGATCGGCCGACAGCCGACTTCATCACCGCTGGAGTGTGCAATGCACTCCAGCGGTGTCGTCTCCGAGGCCGACCTCACCTCATGCCCGGAACGTCACCGCAGCCCTGCTCTTCCCTCTGCAGCGCCCGGCCCAGCGACACGAACGCACGCCTACGAAGACAGGAATCCCCGTCCGGCCGCGACCCGGCTGCGCAATCGATCCAGATCGTCGCGTGAGTAATGGAAGCCCGCACGCACGACCGCGGCAATCCGGCTCAGGTTGTCGACGTGCAGAAGTGGATTCGCATCGAGCACCACCAGGTCGGCGTCGCGTCCGGCTTCGACCGTGCCCATCCGCTGCGTGCGAGCGAGATATTCCGCCGCGTTGACGGTCGTCATGCGCAGGATCTGCAGCGGCGACAGACCCGCGCTTGCAAGCTCGGCAAATTCCTCTTGCAACGTAAGGCCTGGCCCCGCGAGCCAGCCGCCGTCGGTTCCCGTCATCAGGCGCACGCCGCCGTTTGCCAGGTCTCTGGTCAATTCGAGCTGTCGCGCATAGGCCTGCGCATAGGTGTCGCGCATGGCGCGCGGCAGGCGCTTGAACCGTGCCGTCACCTTGCGCCATTTCTTGACGCTGGCCGCTGGCATGTAGTCCAGATAGGCAGACTGCTGGTATTCGGCGGCATCGGCGAGTTGCGACGAGCGCAGGCGCACGAGCGTCGGCACATGCCAGGTGTCGTGCGCGACGAAGCACCCGATCAGGGCCTGACACTTCTTCTCGTCGTAGGTGTCGAGCGCCCGCTGCAGGCGCTCGACGTGCGCGGGCGCCGCGAAAGCGGCCGGGTTGATCAGCACCGTCTTGAACAGACGCATCAACAGCGAGCGAACGAAGGAAATACGCAGCAACGGCGAATCGAAGTTCGGCGCGCCGCTGCTGCGCATGAGGTCGGCCTCGATCGAGGAGCAGCCTGCCCAGATCGTCGCACCAGGGCCGAGATGCTCGATCGACCGGAAACCATCGATCGCCGCCTGCTTCGCCTCGACGCCTTCCTGCAGATGCCCCAGCAAGGGAATGCCGAGCCGCTTCGCTTCGCGCAGCGCCGCACTGAACACCTCGGGACCCATCATGCCCGCCTTGACGAAGTCGGCGCCCTGCCGCTGCTGGCTGGCGATTTCCGTCGCCACCGCCTCGGCCGACGTTGCATTGAGCGGCGTGAGAATGTCGCCGGGCAATTCGAGCAGCGCCGGCGCGAGCCGGGAAATGGGCAACGTCTGACTGCGACGCTGTTCGAGCAGTCTCACTGAGCCGGACATCTGCCGGAATCCGGTGACGCCCTCTGCGAGCATCAGCGCCAGCGCGCCGTCGGGATTCTCCAGTTCGAGCACGTGGCTGTGCATGTCGTTGTAACCGGGCACGACGAACTTGCCGGTGACATCGATGCGGCGCGCCGCGGCGTCGGACTGCGCCGCGCGGCTGTCATCGATCGAAGCGATCCTGCCCTGCTCCACCAGAATGCTCACGCCGCCGGTCAGTTCGCCGGTGCGCGGATCGACGATCGTGCCGCCGTCGAGGCGGATGCGACCCGACGGCGGGATCACGACTTTGGCTGCGGATGTCGCGACGGAAACGCCGCGCGAGAATTTCACGGTCGGCGCAGCATGAGGCATACGGGCCAGGCAGCAGGGACAGCCACCGACCTGACCCAGCAATAGCGACATCATCGGTCAACCCCCGGACGAACCGCGTCGCGCTGCGATTGGACGCTGCAGATCAGGCCGGATCCTGCTGCGCCCGCTCGGACTCGATGAGTCGTGCAAGTACGCGCCTCGCCTGCACGGGCGCAGCATCGCCCGCGAGCAGCACCGGCTTCAAGGACCACAGATCCGTCGTGCCCATCATGGCCTGCTGCGCCTCGATCATCGGCTTGTCTTCCTGGTTGAACGCCAGGTTGATGCCGTGAAGCATCTGTTCGCTGAGTTCGTGATCGTCGGTGCGGAAGGCGCGCGAGCTGGCCCAGAAATAATGAGTGGACGTCTGCGTCTCGGGCGTCATGAAGTGCACGTTCAACGTCTGCATGCCGTTCTCGCGCGCACCGCCCACATCCGTCATGCCGAAAGTCAGCGTGACCAGGGCCGGCGGATCCCATTTGACGTCGAGCCAGGCATCGACCCGCTGCCCGACCCGTCCGAGCAACACGCTCGGCAGCGGTCCCTGGAAGTCATTCGCCATCCAGCGATCACACGTCACGGTGTTGCCGCTCACGCGCACGGTGGTCTTCGCGCGCGCCGTCGCCTCGCAGCCCAGCGTGGTTTCATGCAGGAAGTCGACGTGGCCCAGGTCCAGGAGGTTGTCGGTCAGCAGTTCGTAGTGGGCCCTGGAATGGATGTATCCCTGGATGCGCGCGAGCTGCGGGTCTTCGAGAAATCCGTAGTCCGGCAGCAAGGCCGGATCGGCGCGTTCCGGCGGTCCCATCCAGATCCACAGCGTGCCGTACTTCTCGATGAGCGGATAAGTCTTGACGTGCAGCGCCTTCGGCGTCGCACCATTGCCCTGCGGATTGAAGGTGCAGGCGCCTTCGGCATTGAAGCGCAGCCCGTGATACGGACATTGAATGTCGGCGCCGACGACCTTGCCGAGATGCAGCGGCGCAAAGCGATGCGGACAGCGGCCCTGCAACGCGACGGCCGCGCCCGACGGCAATCGATACATCACGACGGGTTCGTCGAGGATGCGGCGCCCGAGCGGCTGGGCACCCAGCTCGTCAGACCAGGCCGCGACGTACCAGCAGTTCAACAGAAACGTCATCACCCTCTCCCGCCGCGCTCACGGCCGCTTCATCGAACATCGCAACGCGAACGCCAGCTGTTCGAGCTGCAGCTGCGCGCCGAGCCGATGAAAGTCGATGCAGTGCCCTGCCGAATCGAAGCGTCGTGCATCGACGAACGGCGCCTGCGTGAACGCACCGGCAAAGCGGCTGATCTCTGCGTCGTCGACGATCCACAGCGGATCGAACTCCGCCAGTCGATAGTGAACCGGCACATTCACCTGCGCCGCCAGCGAGGCGAACTGCGACGGCCAGCCACCGACGATGTCGATCAGCTCGGCGCGAGGCGTCGGCGCATCGGCGCCCCGGGTGCGCGCCGGCACCGCAGGATCGAAAGTCCATGGCGGACCGAACATGAATGAATCCTTCGCTTCCGGCGGCAGGCTGACCATGCTCACCTCCGGCAGCGACGACCACGTCGCGGTGACCGCCGGCGGCGGCGTCAATCCCACGCCCGAAATCGCAATGCCGAGCAGCGGCCAGCCCGGACGACGCGCCGCCAGCGCAACGGCGATGGCGCCACCGATCGAATGCCCCACGAGAACGATGCCCGCGGCGCGATGGCCACTGCGCTCGCGCCACAGATGCCCGATCGCACGATCGAGCTGCTGTGCATTGCCGGCGATCGTGGCCTGCGCCAGCGGAGTCGTCGCACCGTAACCCGCCCGATCCAGCGCGAGCGCCGGGAGACCCAGCGCAACGGCGCGATCGAGCAATGAGCATCCCGGCACATGGAAATACCCCGACGTGTAGGAACCGCCGGGAATCGCGACGATCAGCGGCGCGTCGGGCGCCGCTGACGGCGGCGCCCGTTCCACACCGGACACGGCAAGCTCGGGATCGACGGTCGCGAGAAAACGGCCGTGATCGCGATCTTCGTTGCGGGACGTATCCATGCTCACCACTCGTCTTCAGTCGAGGCTCACACCCACGGCAACACCGTAAGTGAGCGGCGCCGCCCACTGCAGCAGGTGCGTGCCGTTGGACTGCGTCGTCGCATAGCCGATGGTGCGCTCATCCAGCAGGTTCTTGCCATAGGCGCTGATCCAGAAGCGGCCGCTGTTGCTGGTCCAGCGGAGGTTCGCCGCGAGATCCACATAGGAGTCCTGCTCCATGACATTGTCGGCTTCGAAGTAGAAGCCGTCGTTGTAGTAGCCATTGACCGCCAGCTTGATCGTGCCGGCCGGCAGCGACCAGGTGTAGTCGGCGCCGAGCGTCGCGGTGAACTCCGGCGCGTACGGCAGCGCATTGCCCTTGACGGCGGTACCGGTCGGATCGACCGTCGACGGCACGCCTCCCATCGGATCGCTCAACAGCGCGCCGATATATGAGGAGTACTCGGACTTGATGAACGAGACTCCACCGCTCAGGCGCAGCGCATCGGTCGCCTGCCAGTCGAGATCGGACTCGAACCCGTAGATGTCTGCCGACGCGGCATTGGCGATGTAGATGACGCCGCTGGTATCCAGCACCTGCGTCTGCAGATCCTTGTAGTCGTAGTAGTAGGCGGCGTTGTTCCATCGCACGCTGCGACCGGCGAGGTCCGCCTTCGTGCCGATCTCGTACGCCGTCACGGTTTCCGGATCGTACGGCGCCGTGCCGGGCGAACCGGTATTGAAGCCGCCGCTCTTGAAGCCGCTGCTCGATGAAATGTACGCGAGGAACGTGTCCGAGAAGCGGTGATCCAGCGACACGCGATAGTTGAATTTGTCGAAGGTCGCCTTCTCATCGTCTGCGTACACCGTCGGCAACTGCAACGCGAACGGAATGACATAGACGGAGCTCGAACCATCGTAAGCCTTGCGCGTCTCCTCCGTGTAGCGTGCGCCGAGCGTGAGCGTGGTGCTGTCCGAGAACGCGTAGCTGCCTTGCGCATAGCCCGCGATGGACTCGGTCGACTGACGATTGAAGAAGGTGAGGTTCGCGCCCAGGTAGTTGCCGAAGAGAGTGATCGGCGTGAACGCGGCCTTGCCCTCGAAATAGTACACACCGGCCTGCCAGGTCAGGGCCGAGTCGCCCAGCGACTGGATCTGCAGTTCCTCGGAGAACTGCGAATCCGGCCAGGTATCTTCCGCGTAGACCAGCGGCAGCGGACCGCCGTCGAGTTCGAACGAGCGCTTGTACTCGGATTCGCGATACGCCGTGAGGCTGCTGATGGAAATCGAATCGAAATCATGCCGGATCAACAGGCTGCCACCGGCAGAGTGACCCTTCTTCCAGTTGGGCGCGTCGTCCGCCACGTCGTAGTCCAGATCCGGCGAAACACCGAGCCCGGGCGTGAAGCCCGAGATCGTGCCCGGCTGGATCGTCGGCACGTTCATCGAGGTGTCGATGTCGGAATAGTCGCCGATCAGCGTGATGGTCGTCGCATCGCTCGGCGTGAAGACCCACTTGGAACGCACGGTCACATCGTGATCGAGCGTATAGATCTCGCCGCCCGTCGACAGGTTGTCGCCCCACGGTTCGCCCTGGCGGGCCGCATAGACCGAAATGTCCGCAGCGACGTAGTCGCTGGTGCGGCCACCGATGTAGACGGTGGCAGCCGAGGTGTCGTAGTTGCCGTAGCTGACGCTCGCCTGCATCTGGTAGCCGTCGCGCGGATCGCGCGTCGTGACCTGCAGCAGTCCGCCGGTCGCATTGCGGCCGTACAGGGTGCCCTGCGGCCCCTTCACCACCGCGACCTGCGAGATGTTTGCGAGGTTCAGGTAGTTCGCAGTGGCCGAGGCGTAGTACACGCCGTCCACGTAGAGCGCGACGGGGTTTTCGAAGCCGGGCGCAACGGCGTTGCTGCCGATGCCGCGCAGGCTCGTATTGAGAATGCCGTTCGCATTGATGATGTTGAGACCGGGCACCAGTTCGGTCAGGCCCGTCACGTCGGCGGTGCCGCCCTGGATCAGATCGTCGACGCTCAGCGTCTTCACCGCGATCGGCACATCCTGCAGATCTTCCGACCGCTTCTGTGCGGTCACGATGACTTCTTCGAGCTGGGTGCTCTGCAGGGTCGCCGCCGGACCATCGGCCGCCACCGCCACGGTCTGGGCAAGAACGCCGCCGCACACCGTCACCCACCCCATATGCCACTTGTGTCTACGCATGTATCCCCCTGAACGACAGAACTTGAATTGCGCTCGAAAGCCGCGCGACGGATGCGCGCGGCCTTCTCTTCAAACCTCGAACGGACGCGGCGTGCCAGCGCCGCGAGCTTCTGTTGACGATCCTCATCGCGAGGATGCGCGGGCCTTCTACGACGCCAGCGACAGATTGGCGCGGGTCCGTCCCTTGAGACCCAGCATGACGCGCGCTTCCGCAGGCGTCGCCGGTTCGCGGCCCATCTCGCGCAGGATGCGCACGGCCTTGGCCACCTGCTCCGCATTCGACTTCGCGAGCTGGCCACGGCCGATCAGCAGACTGTCCTCCAGGCCGACGCGCACGTGTCCGCCCATCAGCGCAGCCTGCGTGATGAAAGGCATCTGGTACTTGCCCGCCGCGAGCACCGACCACTGGAAGTTCTTGGCGCCAAAGAGCCGATCCGCCGTGCGCTTCATGAAGACGAGATTGTCGAGATCCGGACCGATGCCGCCCATGATGCCGAACACCATCTGGATGAAGAACGGCGGCTTGACCAGCCCGCTGTCGACGAAGTGCGCGAGATTGTAGAGATGGCCGACGTCGTAGCACTCGTGCTCGAACTTCGCACCGTCGGCGCTCAGCGTTTCGAGAATGCAGTTGATGTCGCGAAACGAGTTGCGGAAGACGTTGTCGTCGGAGCCTTCGATGAAGGTCTTCTCCCACGGATGCTTCCACGACGAAATGCGTTTCGCGACCTGGAAGAACGAGAAGTTCATGCTGCCCATGTTGAGCGAGCAGATCTCCGGCTTGAAGCGCGCCGCTGCGGCGACGCGCTGTTGCACGGTCATGCCGGGCGCACCGCCGGTGGTGATGTTGATCACCGCATCGCAGCCCTGCTCGATCACCGGAACGAACTGGCCGAAGACATCGGGATCGGCCGTGGGAATGCCGGTCGCTGCGACGCGCGCGTGCAGATGCACGACGGCGGCGCCCGCCTGGGCTGCATCGATGGCCTGCTGCGCGATTTCCTGCGGCGTGATGGGCAATGCGTCGGACATGGTCGGCGTATGAACCGCGCCCGTCACTGCACAGGAAATGATCACCTTGTCCGACATCGCACCCCCCTGATCAGTATTCCGCTTGATTTTCAGTATGGCAGCGGGGCGATATCTGCATAGATGGTAGAATCGACCTAGTGACATCGTTTTCGTATCACCCGGACGAGCGCTCTCCAGAATGAAAATGAATCATCTGCGCCACGTGGTCGTGGTCGCCGAAAAGGGCGGAATCCGTGCTGCAGCGCGCGCATTGGGCGTGGCGCAGCCGGCCATTACACGCAGCATCGGCGAGGCGGAACGCGCGATCGGCGCACCGCTCTTCGAGCGCAGCGCGCGCGGCGTGGTGTTGACGTCGGTGGGCAGACGATTCCTGGTCCGGGCCGCGGCGATTCTTGCGGAACTGGAGCGCGCGCAGGAAGAAACCTCGCAGCTGCTCGGCGAAGGTGTCGGACGTGTGCAGGTCGTGCTGTCGACCGTTCCGCACCTGGCCCTGCTGCCCAAGGCGCTCGTGCCGTTTCGCACGAAATTTCCGAACGTCACGCTCGCGCTGCGCGAAGGCCTGTTTGCCCGCGCGCACCAGGAAGTCGAGGACGGCACGCTCGATTTCTATGTCGGGCCGCTATCGGAGAGTTCGCTGCCGCCCAGCCTGAAGGCCGAGTCCGTGTTCGAAAACTCCCGCGTCATCCTGTGTCGCAAGGGACATCCGTTGCGCAACGCGACATCGCTCAGACAGCTCGGCGCGGCTCAATGGATCTCGACGACCGTGACGGAAAACATGGATGCGGAACTCGGACCGGTCTTCAAGGCCCACGGTCTGCCGCTGCCGGCCATCAAGCTGCATGCGCAGTCGTCGCTGACGATGACGCTGGCTGTGGCGTATTCGGATCTGCTGGTGATGGCGCCGCAGCAATGGCTGCAGTTCCCGACGACGCGGGCGTATCTGGAAGAGATCCACGTGCGGGAGAAACTCGCCGCGCCGGCGATCTACGCGGTGTGCCGCCGGCGACTGCCGCTCACGCCTGCCGCGCAGTACCTGTACGACCTGTTCGTTCGCTACGGACGGGAATTCGCCGGTTCGAAATCGGACGGCGCGAAGAAGACGCTGCGTTCATCCCGACCACGCCGGTGAGCGCGGGCGACGTCATTCCTCCGGCGCGACGGTGACGCGCAGTCCGGCCAGGGCGTCGGTCACCTGGATCTGGCAGGACAATCTCGATGCGGCCTGGCAGTGCGCCAGTTCGCCCACCAGTTCGCGCTCATCGGACTGCGCCGGCGGCAGCCTCTCGATCCAGTCGGGCGCGACGTACACATGGCAGGTCGCGCAGGAACACATCCCGCCGCAGATGGCGGCCACGCCATAGTCGAGATCGCGCAGCGTCTCCATCAGGCTGCGTCCCGTGGACGCGTCGACCTCGTGTTCCGTTCCCTGCCGGTCCGTCACTTTCACTACAGGCATGTTCTCTCTCTGATTCAGGCCGCATCGATGCGCAACGGCAGTCCGGTGAAGCCGTACAGTCCGCTGTTGGCGCCGACCACCGGTTCGCCCGCCGTGAGCTGAACCCGCGCTTCGACCAGCGCTTCGAGCAGCACTTCCATTTCCAGACGCGCGAGATGCATGCCGGCACACATGTGCGCGCCGGTGCCCCACGCGAGGTGATCGCGTGCGTCGCGGTTGATGTCGAACCGGTCCGGATCGGGATAGTGGCGTTCATCGCGATTGGCACAGCCGTAGAGCAGCATGACGCGCTGTCCGGCGGGCACGATGCAATCCTCCACCGCGTAGTCAGCCACGGCGACGCGCGAGAACCAGCGCAGCACCGAGCTGTGCCGCACGCCTTCGAGCACGGCCGCAGTGATCCGGTCAGGCTGCTCTCGCAGCAGCGCCCATTGCTCGGGATGCGTTGCCAGATTGCGCAGCAGATGTCCCTTCGCAAGGATCGTCGTGTCCAGGCTCGGGATGACGTAGGCGCTCATCGCCGCCATCGCTTCCTGCATCGACAGCCGCCCGGTGCGGGCGGCTGCGAAGAGCTGTCCCGCCCAGCTGCCGTCGCGCACCGTTTCTTCGTTCAGTCCGCGCATGAACGCGAAAGCATCCTTCAATGCCGCCAGATCCGTTTCCGCCTGACGCGGACCGATGACATTGAACGCCGCGGCGGCCCATTCGAGCATGCGTTCGCGCCCCACCTCGGGCAGCCCGACCAAATGCGAGATCGCCTCGACCGGCAGAAACGATGCGAGACCCTTCATGGCATCGAACCAGCCGGCGCCGACCAGCGATCCCACGCGCGCGACGATCATCGCCTTGAGATCGGCGCGCGCATCGCGCAGCGCGGCGGGAAACAGCGGCTTGACGATGGTGCCGCGCAACCGCCGGTGCAGTTCGCCATCGGACTGGATGACGTTCATGCCCTTGGGCGCATTGAAGGCGTCGCTGAAGCCGACGCCCTCGCCGCTGATCAGCGCCTCCGAAGACCGCAGCGCCGTCTGCACATCCGCGAAACGCCCGATCGCATACACGTCCGGACGCCGCAGACGCACCACGGGACCGAGATCCCGCAGACGGCGATAGTCGCCGAACGGATCGCGCAGGCTGGCCTCGCTGAACAGGTCCAGATCCGCCTGCGGGATCGCTCGCATCGTCGCATTCATCAGTACGTGTACCTCAGGGTGATGCCGTAGGTGCGCGGCGCTCCCGGCACGTACAGATCGTTGCCGGCCGTCGCTTCCGACCCGCTCGAAAAATAGTACGCATCGTTGAGGTTGCGACCGAAGAGCTGCACGCTGTAACGCGAATTCACCGCCGTCCACGTGACCGAGGCATTGACGAGGTGATAGGCGTCCTGTTCGAGCCGGTTGTCCGGTTCCCAGAAATAGCTGGCCTTGTACCCGTCGCTGGCATTGAAGGCAAACGCACCGATGCTCGTGTCGATCTCGTAGGTGACGCCGAGACTGTACGAGAACTTCGGCGCAGACGGCGGACGGCGTCCCGACAGATCGCACGGTACCGTCCCGGCACCGCCGAGCACCGGCCCCTGGATCGGACGCGGTGCCGAGCAGATGCCGCTCGGGAATTCGTCGTATTCCGCATCCAGATATTCGAGTCCGCCGCTGATGCTCAGACCATGCGTGGGCGCGAAGACGAAGTCCGCGTCGACGCCTTTCATCTGCGCCGAGGCCGCATTGAACAGAATCGAACCGCCCGGAGGCGCCGGCGGCGCGGTCGACCGCAGCTGGATGTCCTGGTAGTCGTAGAAGAAGCCGGCCACGTTCAACCGCAGCCTGCGATCGAACAGTTCCGTCTTGACGCCGAGTTCGTACGCATCCAGCACTTCCGGCTTCGATGCCGGATTGGTGAACACGATCGGGTTGTAGCCGCCCGACTTGAAGCCGCGGTTGTAGGACACGTAGGCATTGATGTCGTCGGTGAAGTCGTGCGCGAGCACGGCCTTCCACGTCATCTTGTCGAAGGTGACGTCCGTGTCGATGCCGTCCGGATTGCCTGGATACGGATCGCCGGGATGCTGCGCGACCGTGGGCGGCAACGCGGGGATGGAATTCGGCAGTCCCGGCAACGGCGCCAGCAATCCCGAGAGTGTCTTGTTGTCGCTCGTGTAGCGCAGGCCGAGCGTGGCGCGGGTCTGCGGCGTGAAGCTGTACGTACCCTCGCCGTACGCTGAGTACGAGCGTGTCTTCGGAATGCCCGTGGTGCGCGTCGGCAGCGGCGCGGCCGCGCAGACCGTGCCGACGCAGGTGCCATACACATCCGCTTGCACGGTCGTGTCGTCGTAGTAGTAGAACAGGCCACCGATCCATTGCAGCGCCGAGTCCGATGGATTCGAACTCAGGTTGATTTCCTGGCTGAACGTCTTGGCTTCCTGATCACCATCGAGATTGACTGCCGACTGTCCGAGCACCGGATTACCGACGATGCCGTTCTGGATGTTGTCGCTCGGCGACTGGTTGTTGATGTAGCCGGTGATGCTGGTGAGCCGGGTCGAACCGAGATCGAACTCGGCCTTCAGCGACACGTTGTACTGCTCCTGCTCCACCATCGGCAGGCGACGGCTGGCCACCTGGTATTCGCCGAGATACGGCGTGCCGTCGATGCCGACCGACCCGGGGAAGATGCTCGTGTTGGTGCCCTGGTCCGTCTCGACCTTGTCGTAGAAGCCGCGCAACGTGATCGTCGTTGCCGCACTCGGCTGCCAGCGCAGCTTCGCCTGCACGCCGGTGTCCTTGAACGTGAAGGCGTCGGCGTTCATGAACGTGTTGCGGCCCCAGCCCTCGGCCTGGTCCGTGTACGTCGCCGCGAAATTGGCGGAGAGCGTGTCGGAGATCGGCAGCGATCCGTAGAGCGTCGCGCCCAGCGTATCGAAATTCGCATAGCTCACCGAGGCGTCGAATGCGGCGACGCTCTCCGGTTCCTTGGTAATGATGTGGATCAGACCGCCGGTCGTGTTGCGACCGTACAGGGTGCCCTGCGGTCCTTTCAGCACTTCGATCCGTTCGATGTTGCTGAACGCCAATGCCGCCGCGGCGGCGTTCGGCAGATACAGGCCATCGACGTAGGTCGCGATGGGCGATTCAGTCGTATAACCCGAAGACGTCGTACCCACGCCGCGCAGGAAGGCGTTCACGCCGACGAGCGTGCGCGTGAAGCTCAGGCCCGGCGTGATCTGCGGCAGATCCACGGCTTCCTTGATGCCGAGGTCGCTCAGCGTCTCGCCGCTGAAAGCGGCGATCGAGATCGGCACGCGCTGCTGATTCTCGACGCGACGGTTCGCGGTGACGACCACTTCCTCCAGGCCTTTCTTGCCCTCAGCCTGATCGGTCTGCGCGGCCGGGCTCTGGGGCTCGGCCGCGCGCGTTGCCAGCGGCATCATCATCGGAGTCAATGCCAGTGCCAGGGCAGCACGAAGTGCTGGTGTGCTGTATTTCATGGTAGGTATCCCCCTCTTCGTAATATCCAGATTCATTGCTGCTCCCGGCACCGTCCGCTCAAGCGGCGATCACTGCAGGTAGCCTCTGCCAGCCGCGACCCGCAGTTTCAGCAACGCAAGTTCAGCAGCGCTGTAGTAGCGCCCCGCCCGCACCACGCCGGCGATCCTGCTGAGATTGGCGACGCTGACCGTGGGATTGGCATCGAGCAGCACCAGATCGGCATTGCGTCCGGGCGCAACGCTGCCCATCGTGGCGCTGCGTCCCAGGAATTCCGCGGCGTCGCGTGTCGTCATCTGCAGGATGCGCAGCGGCGACAGCCCGGCGCGCGCGAGTTCTTCGAACTCCTGATGCAACGAGAATCCCGGCACTTCCCAGCCGCCGCTGACATCGCTGCCGGCGAGCAGCTTCACGCCTTCCTCATCCAGCAGCTTCACGGCGCGTAGGCTCAGCGCATAGTCCTGTCGCAACAGCATCCGCGCCTCGCGCGGCACCTGATTAACGAAGTCGCGCGTCACGCTGAACCACAGCGCCACCACGTCGGGCGGCATGTAGATGAGATTGGGATCGGTGGAGAACTCCAGGCTGTCGGCGAGCTGTGCGGTCTTGAGCCGGATGAGCGTCGGCACCTGCCAGTTGCCCGCGGCAACGAACTGGCGCGCGGCGGCGCGACAGCGCGCCTCGTCGAACGTGGTGACGATGATCTGGCGACGGCGCGTTTCGTCCGGCGTCGTTTCGATCGCCGGATTGACGAGGATCCGCTCGGGCGGATTCACTGGCAGCGAGCCGAACGGCGGCAGCGCGTCGAGTTCGGCGCGCAACGCATCGCGCTGCGATGAACAGGCGACGAGCAGTCCGTCCGAAGGGCCGATGTGTTCGATCGAAGTCATGCCGCGCTGCGCGGCAGCGACCACGTCGACGGTCGGCGGCACGTGGCCAGCCACGGGAATATTGAGACGCTTGCCTTCGTCGATGACGGCGAACAGCACATCGCGGCTGACGAGGCCCACCTTGATGAAATCGGCGCCCGCCGCCTGCTGCGCCTGCATGACGGGCAGCGCCATCTCGGCAATCGCCGCGTTGAGCGGCGTCAGGAAATCGCCCGGCATCGCGAGCAGCGCTGGCGCATCGGGACCGATGGGCAGCTGCCCGTCGCGGCGCTGCTGCAGGAACGCATCCGAACCGCTCATCTGCCTGAAGCCGGTGACGCCATTGGCGAGCATGAGTGCGAGCGCACCGCTCGGATTGGGATACGAATCGAGCGCATGCGCGTGCATGTCGTTGTAGCCAGGGACGACATACTTGCCGAACGCGTACACGATGCGCGTTCCCGGCGGCGGCGCGCCGGCCGAGATGCTGACGATGCGTCCGTCGTCGATCAGGATGTTCTGTCCGCGAATCAGTATTCCCGTATTCACGTCGACGACGATCGCGCCGACCAATGCCAGCTTTCCTGTCGACGGTGTCGCGTGTGCCGGCGTCCACAGGAACGCCACGACGACGGCGACTGCCATCGCCAGCACGAAAAAACCACCCGAACGGTTCGTCTTGTTGATGCGGTTCATGAGATCCCCCTTGCTTGAGCGTCATTCCTTGCATGGAGGCATCAATGCCTCCGGAAGCATTCACAGAAACATCATCGGGGTTTGTTCACTGCTGTAGTGGCGCACCTCCTGAGTGGGACCGAAGCGGTCGCGGCCTCATCGAAGCGCGCATGTATATCGCCAAAAATATATTTTGTCGACTTCTATCTTTGTTGATAGACAAAATCGAGAATGGCATAGTCGCCACATCACGAGCACGCCGGCCGGCAGCTCACCAAGGAGATGCTTCGATGAAGCTGTTGAGATTTGAGGCAGCCAATGCACCGCGACTCGGCGTGCTGCGGGACGATCAGGTCGTGCCGCTTGACGCGTTGCGTCACGAGTACCCGACCATGCTCTCGATCATCGCCGGCGGCGATGCGGCGCTGGCGCGTGTGCGGGCGGTGCTTGATTCGGCAACCGAAACGCTGCCGCTGCGTTCGGTCAGGCTGCTGGCGCCGCTGGAGAAGCCGGGCAAGTACCTGGCCATCGGCATGAACTACCGCAAGCACGCGGAGGAAGCCGCCCGCCTCGGCGTCGCCGTGCCGAAGAACCAGTTCTGGTTCAACAAGCAGACGAGTTGCGTCGCCGGGCCGTACGACGACATCGATCCGGGTGTCAGCGAGAAGGTCGACTACGAAGTCGAACTGTGCGTCGTGATCGGCAAGGCCGCCAAGCGCGTCACCGAAGCCGACGCACCCCGCCACGTCTTCGGCTACATGGTGGCCAACGATGTGTCGGCGCGCGACTGGCAGGCGCATTCGCCGACGTTCACCGTCGGCAAATCCTTCGATACGCATGGGCCGGTCGGTCCATGGATCGTGACTGCCGACGAGATCGCCGATCCGCATGCGCTGCGACTGCGTACGCTGGTCAACGGCGAAGTACGGCAGGACAGCGACACCAGCGAGCTGATCCACAATGTCTGGCAGCAGATCGCCTATCTTTCCACCGCATTCACGCTGGAGCCCGGCGACCTGCTGGCGACCGGCACGCCGCAGGGCGTCGGCATCGCCATGAAGCCGCCGGTGTTCCTGCAACCCGGGGATGTCGTACGGTGCGAGATCGACGGGATCGGCGCCATCGAAAACCGGGTCGGCCCACGCCCGGCCTGAACCGCATTTAGGGGAGCAATGTCATGCCAGTCACCGGCCCACTCTGGTTCGCGCTCGAAGTTCCGTCGCTCGACGAGGGGATCAAGTTCTATACCGATGCGGGCCTCGAAGCCTCGCGCAATGGCAACATCGCGCAGCTTACGTGCATCGGACAGTCGCGCCCGTCGGCGATCCTGATCGGCGGCGCGCCGCGCAAGCGGCTGCATCACATTGCCTTGCGCGCCACTGATCTGCCGCAGATCGCGGCGAGCGTACCCGCGGCCGGCGGCAAGGTCGTAGCGGCTCCAGCCGGCTTCGATGCCGAAGGCCTGTGGGTCACCGACCCGCACGGCGTGCTCTATCACCTGCTGGAACGGCCGGAGGACGCGCCGCTCGCCGCCTCCGATCCGTACCAGATCAACGCGCCCGGCCGCATCGTGCGCAACCGTCGCGCCGGGATGCAGCCCATCGGTCAGTACGCACCGGTGAAGCCGCTGCGACTGGGCCACGTCATGATGTTCTCGCCCGACGTTCTCGCGAGCGCGAAGTTCGTGACCGAGGGTCTCGGCATGGGTCTCGCCGATCGCGCCGAAGATGTCGTCGCGTTCTGTTGCGCGCGCAGGAACAGCGATCACCACGTGCTCGGCTTCGGCAAGTCCAACGGCATCGGCATGCATCACGCGAGCTTCCAGGTTCGCGATCCCGATGACGTCGGTCGTGCGGGCCGCGCGCTGCTGGAAAAGACGGGCCGCGGCGACTGGGGCTTCGGCCGGCACACGGTGGGCTCGAACTACTTCCACTACATCCAGGATCCCTGGGGCTCGTGGCTCGAGTACTACTCGGACATGGATTTCATCGACGACTATGCGCTGTGGACGCCGACGAACTACGGTCCTGAAGACAGCATGGCGAACTGGGCCCCGCCCCTGCCGCCCGACTTCGTCGTCAATCAGGAAGCCGAGCAAGCCGGATGAAGATCGAAACAGATGTCCTGATCGTCGGCGCGGGACCCGTCGGTCTCGCGCTCGCGATCGAACTCGGCACACGCGGCGTGCGTGCCCTGATCGTCGAGCGCAACCACCGCACGGGCGCGTCGCCGCGCGCCAAGACCACGAATGTGCGGACCCGCACGCATCTGCGGCGCTGGGGCATCGCGGATCGACTCGCTGCAGCCTCACCGTTCGGCGTCGACTATCCGAACACGATGATGTTCGTCACGAGCCTCGCGGGCTATCCGCTCGCACGCTTCGAGAATGCCTTCAATGCCTCGCCGCAGCGCTCGCCGCTGTATCCGGAACATGCGCAGTGGATTCCGCAGTACATCCTCGAAAGCGTGATGCTCGAACGCGTCCGCTCGCTGCCGACGATCGACGTGCGTTTCGATACGACGTTCCGCACGGCCGAGCAGGACGAGACCCGCGTGGTATCGAACATCGTCGGTACTGACGGCGCCGAGATGACGGTGATCTCGCGCTACCTCGTCGGCGCGGACGGCTCGCGCAGCACGGTGCGCTCGCTGCTCGGCGCGAAGATGGAAGGACGTAGCGGACTCTCGCGCAACTACAACATCATCTTCCGCGCGCCCGGGCTCAGCACCGCGCATCGTCATGGCCCCGCGGTGATCTACTGGCAGCTCGGTCCGAAGGGCTTCAGCGCCGTGGGTCCGATGGATCGCGACGACATCTGGTACTTCGCACCGACCGGCATCGAGGAAGGCCGCACGCTCTCGAATGCCGAAGCCGCCGCGATGATCGCCGAGCGCACCGGCATCGATCTGCCCTACGAAATCCTGAGCGCCGACAGCTGGGTCGCGAGCGAACTGCTGGCGGATCGCTATGCCGATCGCCGCATCATTCTCGCGGGCGATGCCTGTCACCTGCATCCGCCGTTCGGCGGTTACGGCATGAACATGGGCGTCGGCGACGGCGTCGATCTTGGCTGGAAGATCGCGGCCACGCTGCAGGGCTGGGGCGGTCCGGAACTGATCGCAAGCTACACGCAGGAACGGCGACCGGTACATCGCTTCGTCATCGACGAAGCCGTGGCCAACCACGCCATCGCCACGGGTCCGCCGCCGGCGCAGATCGCGGATGACACCGCCGAAGGCGCGGCGCTGCGCGAAAAAATCGGCGGCAACATCCAGTCGACCAAGGGCCGCGAGTTCCACACGCTCGGCACCGTGCTCGGACTGCGTTACGAGAATTCGCCGCTGATCTTCGACGAGCCGGGACCGCCGCCGCCGCACGATGGCCAGACGTACCGGCCAACGGCGCGACCCGGCAGCCTCGCTCCGCATGCGTGGCTCGACGATGGACGCTCGCTCTACGATCTGTTCGGCCAGGGCTTTTCGCTCGTCGTCGCACCGGGCGCCGAACAATCGCAGATCGAAGCCGCGCAGGCCGAAGCACAGGCATTGCGCATTCCGTTGACGGTCGTGCGCCTGCACGATGCTGCAACGGCGGCGCTGTACGAAACGAAACTGACGCTGGTCCGGCCGGATCAGCACGTCGCATGGCGGGGCGACCGCTGGAACGCGCCGCTGCGCCGGGCCACCGGATGGCCTGAGCCGGCGTGAACTCCATCGCCGACGTTCGCGCGCAGCTCGACTCGGCACCGATGAGTCGCGCGCAGATCGTCGCGGTCGCACTCACGTTCGTGCTGTCGGCGCTCGATGGCTATGACGTGCTCTCGGTCACCTTCGCTGCGCCGGCCATCACGGCGGCCTGGGGCATCGGCAAGGCGGCGCTCGGCGTGGTGCTCTCCGCGGGACTCATCGGCATGGCGCTGGGCGCGATCGTGCTGGCGCCGCTCGCCGATCTGTACGGACGCAAGACACTCGTGCTCGTCAGCCTCGCCCTGATGGCGCCCGGCATGGCGCTGTGTGCGAACGCGCACTCCATCGGCGAACTCGCACTGTGGCGCGTCGTGACGGGGCTCGGCATCGGCTGCTGCGTCGCCGTCATCAATCCGATCGCAGCGGAGTTTGCCAATGCGCGGCGGCGTGCGTTCACGGTGGCGATCATGGCGATCGGCTATCCCGTCGGCGGCGTTGCCGGCGGACTGATCGCCGCCGTGCTCATGCATCACTACGGCTGGCCCGCCGTGTTCATGGCCGGTGCGATGGCCGCGGCCGTGCTGCTGCCGATCGTCGCGCTGTTCCTGCCCGAGTCGCCCGGCTGGCTGCTCAGTCGCCGCGATGCCGGTGCGCTCGCGCGCGTCAATGCGGTGTTGCAGCGGCTCGGGCACGGTCCGCTGGCAATGCTTCCGCCGCACACGACGCAGGCGCGTCGCGGCTACGCACTGCTGTTCGCCGCGGATCGCCTCGGCACGACGGCCTGGATCACCAGCGTCAACGTGCTGTTCGTGCTCACGGTCTACTACGTGCTGAGCTGGCTGCCGCAGATGGTCGCGGACGCGGGTTTCGCTGCTTCTTCGGCGAGTGTCGTCGCGGCGGTCGCCAACCTGGCCGGCGTCGCGAGCGGCCTGGCACTCGGCTGGCTCGCGCAGCGCGGCGGCCTGCGCTGGCTCACTGCCGGTTCCATCTCCGGACTCGGCATCGCGGCCATCCTGTTCGGCCTGACGCCGGCGTCGCTGCCGCTGCTGATGCTCTCCGGCGGCATCTGCGGTTTCTTTCTGTTCGGCGGCGCGACCGGCCTGTACGCCACGCTCGCCACCACGTTCGGCGATGCGGACCGTGCGTCCGGCACGGGCTTCGTCAGCGGTATCGGCCGCGTGAGCAGCGCCATCGCGCCGCTGATCGCCGGCTGGCTGTTCGCAACCGGCTTCGATCGCGCGCAGGTATCGACGGCCTTCGGCGCGTGCTCGCTGGCGGCAGGCGCGCTGCTGTATTTCGGCTGGCAGAGGTTCCGCTCGCCATGAACTATCTGCGCAATGTCTGGTACATGGCCGCCTGGTCGGAAGAACTGCGCATCGGCCAGCCGCTCGCCCGCACGCTGCTCGACGAACCCGTCGTGCTGTGGCGCGACGATCAGGGCACGCCGCACGCCCTCTTCGACCGCTGTCCTCATCGTTTCGCGCCGCTCAGTCTCGGTCACTTCGAGGGCGACACCGTCACGTGCCGCTATCACGGCCTGCGGTTCGGCAGCAGCGGCGCCTGCGTCGGCAATCCGCATGGACCGATTGCGCGTGCGTTGTCGGTGCGCAGTTATCCGATGGCGGAAGCGCATCGCGCGCTGTGGATCTGGATGGGCGATCCCGCGCAGGCCGACCCGGCCCGCATCCGCGACCTGTCCTTCCTCGCGAGTGCGCCGGACACCGCCTTCAACAGCGGTTACCTCCACGGCGCGGGCCACTACCAGCTCTTCGTCGACAACATCCTCGACCTGTCGCACACCGACTATCTGCATCCGACGACGCTCGGCGGCGGCTCGATCACGCGCACGCCCGGCACGGTGGAGCAGCGGCCGGACGGCATCATCGCCATGCACTGGCATCCGAAGAACGAAGTGCCGATCCCGCTCCTCGCGCCGCGCCTGCCGCCCGGCGTCGATCGCGTCGACAGCTGGACCGAAGTCGAATGGAGCGCACCGGGCGTCATGAAGCTGGTGAACGGCGCCGTGCCGGCCGGCACGCCGCGAAGCAATGGCGGCAACTCCATCAACGTACACATCATGACGCCGGAAACGGCGAGCACGACGCACTACTTCTTCGCCTCGACCCGCGACTTCCTGCTCGACGACGCCGAGTACAACGAACAGACGCGCCGCATGCGCGCGCACATCTTCAGCACCGAGGACGAGCCGATGATCGCCGCCCAGCAGTCGCGCATCGGCGCGGCGGATTTCTGGTCGCTGGCCCCGGCCCTGCTGAAGATCGACAAGGGCGCCGTCATGGTGCGCCGGCGCATGGACGAACTGATCGCCGCCGAAGCCCGCGAGACCGCCCGGCCGTGAGCGGCGTCGACAGTGCTAGACTGCGGAAAATATTCAATTTGTCGTTCCCTCGAGGAAAGACCTGAAACTCTATGTCCATGCCAGAAGCAGAGAACGGAGACGCCGCACCGCGCAGCCAGGCCACGCTGGCCTATCGCGCCATCCGCAGCGACATCCTTTCGGGACGCCATGCGCCGGACAAGAAACTGAAGATCCAGGATCTCGCCGACGAACTGAAGGTGAGTCCCGGCGCGATCCGCGAAGCCCTGTCGCGCCTGGTGTCCGCCCAGCTCGTGGTCTCACAGGACCAGCGCGGGTTTGCCGTCGCGCCGCTGTCGATCGCCGATCTCGAAGACCTGACGGACGTGCGCTGCGAGATCGAAGCCATCGCCCTGCGCCGCTCGGTCGAACTCGGCAATGTCGAATGGGAAGCCGGCCTGCTCGCCGCGGCGCATCGCCTGCGCGCGACGCCGGGAAGGCTCGGCGGCAGGAAGGGTTCGGTCAATCCCGAATGGCTGACGGCGCATGCCGCTTTTCACGCGGCCCTCGTCGCCGCCTGCGGCAGCGCCCGCCTGCGCGCCCTGCATGCCCATCTCTATGAACAGTCGGAGCGCTATCGCGTGCTCTCGGGCAAGGTCGAGTCGAACCGCGACATCGACACGGAACACGGGGAGATCGTCGCACTGGCGCTGGCGCGCGACGCGAAAGGACTGGTCGAGGCCATGGTCCATCATCTGCGCACAACCACCGACCTGATCGTCGCCTCCCGTCAGCCGCCCAAGCGCCCGGCGAAGTCCCGCACTCCGGCTGCCCGCACGCGGGTCAGTCGCCCCCGGCGCAGCGAACGCGCGACGGAAGACGCCGACGCCTGATCGCGCGGCAGCAAACGCCGTGATCGCTGCGCACGCGCAGCAAATCCTGCGAACGGAACTTTCGCGGATGCGGCGTATTGATCCAGACATGACTCGCGCGTGCACAGGGAGAATCAGATGAGTCCGGTCGCTGCTGATTCGTCGCACGTACTCCGGCACATACTCCGGGGCAGAAGGATCCTGCTGGTCGAAGACGACGATCAACTCTATCGAGCGCTGCGGGAATGTCTGGTGGATGCGGGCGCCGAAGTACTGGGGGCGCTCGCATTCATGCCCCGGGGTACGGGCCTGGTGCCGCTGACCTACGTCGACGTCGCCATCATCGATGCATCACACGCGGGAACCGGGATTGTGCTGGCGCGCGAACTGCAGCAGCGCGGCATTGCCTGCGTGCTCCTGGCGGCCGCGGCCCTGCCGGCGATCGAGACGCATGGCTGCTGCCATCTCTCCAAGCCGTTCACCGAAGCGCAGTTGCTGGACAGCGTCTCCGCCCTGATTCGCTGCAGCGAATCCTCCGGATTGCGCGGCGATGGATTCGGCCGCCTGCACGGCGTGCGCAGTCGCGCCGATCAGCCGTCGTTTGCGGAAGGCGCCGACAGGGTGAAATAGAACGTCGCTCCCCTGCCGATCGCACTGTCGGCCCAGATCCGTCCTCCATGCCGCTGCACGATGCGCTGGGCCAGCGACAGGCCGATGCCGGTGCCTTCAAACTCGCTGTCGTTGTGCAGACGCTGGAACACGCCGAAGAGCTTGGCGGCGTAGCGCATGTCGAAACCGGCGCCGTTGTCGCGCACGACGTACACGATCTCCCCTCCCTCGAGGTGCGAGCCGACCTCCACGACCGCCGGCTTCGCATGACGCGTGAACTTGAAAGCATTCGCCAGCAGATTGACGAACACCTGGCGCAGGAGCACGGCATCGCCCACCGTGTCGGGAAGACTGCCGACGCGCACCTGCACGGCCCGCGAGTCGTCCTCCTTGCGCAGTTCCTCGAGGATTTCCGCGACCATCCTGTCGATCCGCACGGCTTCATGACTGATCACCTGCCGGCCCAGGTGCGAGAAATGCAGCAGGTGCTCGATCAGCTCGCCCATGCGATGCGCATTGTCGGTCACCTTGCACAGCAGGCGCTGCGCGCCCTCGGGAATCTGCTGCGAATAATCCTGCACCAGGATGCTCGAATAGCTGCTGATGGCCCGCAGCGGCGCGCGCAGGTCGTGCGAAACGGAATAGGAAAAACTTTCGAGTTCCTTGTTCGCCTGTTCCAGCTCCGCGACATGCTCGCGCAGCCTCGCCTGCAGCGCCGCGATCTCCACGCGCATCTTCCGCACGCTCAGCGCACGCGCCAGTACCGGCAGGATGACGCTCAGGCGGAACGGCTTGAGCACATAGTCGAGCGCACCGGCCTGCATCGCCGCGATGGCCGTATCCACCGCGCCATGACCGGTCATGACGATGCCCAGCAGGAACGGATCGATCGCCTGCGCTTCGCGCAGCAGCGCAATGCCGTCGATCTGCGGCATCACCAGATCGGCGAGCACGAGATCGAAACGTTCCTTGCGCAGATGCTGCAGCGCTTCGACGCCGGAGGTGAATCCGGCCGTCACGTAGCCGGCGTCTTCCAGCACGTCGCACAGGGCGGTCATCTGCGCTGCTTCGTCGTCGACGATCAGCAGGCGCGCGATCGGGGTATCGATGGTCGTCTCGGTCATGGTTTCCGGCCTATGCGGGCAGCGTCAGTTCGGCGAGGGCACTGCGCAGTTCGCGCAGCCGCGGCGGTTTTTTCAGGACGCGGTCCACGCAGGGTGGAATGTCCCGGTCGTCCAGCAGCCGCTGACCCCAGCCGGTGAGCAGCAGCACCGGAGTCGCAGCCGACAGCGCCTTCACGTCGGCTGCCACCTGTCGGCCATCGACATAGGGCATGCCCAGATCGGTGATGACTGCGCTGAACGGTTCCGGACCTGACAGCGCGGCCGCGAAAACATCGATGCCCTTGCGACCGCCGTCTGCGGCGACGACGGCATGACCGTCGCCTTCGAGGATTTCCCGCAGTGCATCGATGATCACGGGATCGTCGTCGATGATGAGCAGGCGCAGGCGGCGCCGCGCTGCGCTGTCGGCCGGCAGCCGCACGACGGACTCCGGCTCACCCGCGCGGACCGCGAATTTCAGGCGCACCGTCGTTCCCCTGCCGACCGCACTCTCGATGTCCAGCTCCGCCGAATGTCGGCGCGCCATGCCATAGACCATCGCCAGTCCCAGGCCGCTGCCGCGCTCGCCCTTGGTGGTGAAGAAGGGTTCCATGCAGCGTCGGCGCGTGTCCTCATCCATGCCGACGCCCGTATCGCTCACTTCGAGGATGACCGCCTCGTCCGCGGGCAGTCCGGCATCCGCCTGCCGCGATACGACGCAAGTGCGGATACCGAGCGTGCCGCCCTCGGGCATGGCATCGACGGCATTGAAGATCAGGTTGGTCAATGCATCGCGGATCTCGCCTTCCGCGCCCATGATCGACGGCAGTGCCGCCGCCAGTTCGATCTGCGGCGCAATGACGATGCCGCGCTCCTGCAGCACGTCGCTCCAGCGCACGCGCGTCAGTTCGAGCACCTGCTGCGCCACGCGGTTCAGGTCCACGCGCGCCAGTTCGAACTGTGCTTCGCGCGGGCGATAGAACTCGCGCATCCTGCCGACGGTCTGGGCAACGTCCTCGATGGCCTGCTGGATCGTCGTCAGATGCCCTCGCCCGCGCTCGCTGAGGCCCGCTTCGCGTTCGAGCAACGACTCCGTGTACAGCGCGATCGGCGAGATGGCGTTGTTGATGTCGTGCGCCACGCCGCTCGCCATCTGTCCGAGCGCGCGCAGGCGCTCCTGCTGCATCACCGCCTTCTGGGTCTGTCGCAGTTCGTCGTACGCGAGCTGCAGGGCCGAATGCAGGTGCGCCTGATGCGAGGCGAGCCCGACATGTTCGCTGAGCTGTCGCAGGAACTCGCAGTCGCCGCTGCTGAATCCACGCGGCGCACGGCGAGCCGCCACCAGCACGCCGAACACGCGGCTCTCGACCATCAGCGGCGCCGCGACCAGCGATCGCAGGCCGGCCTGCACCATGCCTTGCAGAAGTTCGAAGGACGCCTCGCCCAGGTCCGGCGCGTACACCAGTTCGCCGCGCACGCTGCGCGCGAAGCCGCTGGGCTCGATGACGATCTGTGTGCCTTCCGCCATCGCGAGTTGCCGCGCGAGCGGCGCACTGCGCGGCCCCGCGCTGCCCACCGTCAGGACTTCGCTCGCGCTGTCGTAGAGCAGCATGCAGCCGAAATCGATCGGCATGTCGTCTTCGAGATGCTGCAGCACCACGCGAAAGATGCTGGGCAGGTCCTGCCGGTCGCCGATCGCGCGCGTGATCCGGTTGTGCAGGTTCAGCCGGCCCAGCTGCGATTCGATGCGCGCCAGCATGTCGTTGAACGTATCGGTGAGCCGGCCCAGTTCGTCGTCGCTCAGGCGCGCCGCACGCACCGAGTAGTCGCCACGGCCGGAAACGGCACTGGCCGCGCCGACCAACGCGGCGATCGGCTCGGAAATCTGTCGCTGCAATGGTCGCGACAGCAGGTACGCGCCGAACAAGGCGACCAGCGCGACGATGGCAGCGACGACGCCGAGCACGAGAAGCTGCCGGTACACCGGCGCCATGTCCGAAGTGAGAACCAGCGTGCCGAGCGTGCGGCCGCCCTGCACCACCGGATAGGCGGCAATCAGGTAACGACCTTCGAACGAATGTTCGCCGTCTTCCGGCACCCGCACCGGCAGCGGCGACGCGTCGGCCGGATAGACAGCAAACGGGCTGCCCGCCGGGTCGCGCAGCTCGGCGGCTACTACATTCGGATCGGCGCGCAGTGCGGCGAGTATCTCGCGGGCCGCCTCCGGATCCTGAAACGCCAGAGCTGCGCTGCTGTTGGCGGCGATCACGTTGCCGAGCGACGACTGGTGCGCGACCGTCGATTCGCGCAGCGTGATGAGCTGGGCTGCGACGAAGCCGACCAGGGTGAGCAGCAGGGCGAGTCCGCTCGTCAGCAGCGCTGCGCGCATGAGCCGGCGGCGCAGCGTCATGGCGCAGGCTCCGGCCCCGCTGGCACCAGACTCGCGAGCGACAGCAGCTTCGAACTGATGGTCAGGTCGGCCGCACGGGCGGCGCGCGGATTGATACGCAGCCGCAACCTGTTGCGGGCGGTGACGAACTCGATGACGCCGCCGCGCTCGGCAAACGCAGCGGAATCGGCCACGGTCAGAATCGAACGACCGCGCAATGCATCGAGGATCGGATCGAGCCGTTGCGGCGACGCCTGCGCGATGAACAGGATGTGGCAATCCGCGACCTGCTCGACGCGCTGCAGGCGCTTCACTGCGAACGGCCGTCCATCGACCTTCTCGCCGCGCACCGCATCGTCCAGATACTGCTTGAACGGATCCTCGCCCAGCACGCACACCGTGAACGGCGCATCGTCCTGCGCGAAGGCCGTCGACGGCCATTCGACGAACTGGCTGAACTGAAACAGGAACACGGCCTTGAGCTGATACTCGGGCGCGGCGGCAAAGGCGCAGGACATCGCCCACGCAGCGGCCGTGCCCGCCATCGCCAGCACGATTCTGCGAACGCGCGGCCTGCGTCGCGCCTGCACATGCGCGGCCGGCATCGTCACCTCCCGGACAGTCGCGTCACAGACGCCATGCAATGCGCCCGTAGACACTGCGCTCGATCTCGCGCGCGGAGGGAGACGACGGCACGAATTCCAGGTGCCGCTCGGCGAACAGATTCTGCCCCACCAGCGACAGCTCGACCTGACGGCCGAGATTCCAGGCCACGCGCAGATCCACCGCCACGTAGCTCGGCACGTGCGGATCCGGCAAGGCATCGACGTAGCGCACGACGGCATCGAGCTGCAGCGCGGAGGTGAGATCCACGAGCGACTGGATGACGACCTGGTTCTGCGGATCGTTGCTCTCCACCGAGGCATCGTTCAGGTCCTGGCTGCCCGGCTTCACGGAGAGATGCTTGTCGAAGAAGGTATAGCCGCCGCGCAATCGCCAGGCATCCGTCACCTCGTAGGTCGCCGCCGCTTCGATGCCGTAGGTCTCGCCCCGCACGCCATTGCCGAACGTGAGCGGCACGAACAGCGGCGGCGGGCCCGGTTCGACGCTGCGCAGGTTGTCGTATTCGTTGTAGAAGCCCGACAGCGACAGCGACAGCCCCGCACCCGGCTGCAGGCGCCAGCCGATCTCGTACGCGAGCAGGTCTTCGGATTGGAAATCGCCGCCGGCGATGAGCCCGATCTGCGGCGTCAGGTTCAGATAGAAATCCCGATCGATGCGCGCGGGCGTGCGCGAAGCGCGCGAGATCGCACCCCAGATCGTCTGGCGCGGCGACGGCGTCCAGGAAAGCCGTCCGCTCGGCTGGTGTTCGTAACCCGTGTAGTCGTTGTGTTCGATCTTGGTGCCGAGCGTCAATCGCAGACGTTCCGGGATCACCGTGATCTCGTCCTGCACGAAGACGCTGTAGAGATCGAGCGTCTCGTCCGGCGGCCGGAACTGGAAGAGCGGCAGATTTCTCACTTCATGGTGCATGCGGCGCGCGCCCAGGCCCCACACGATCTGCTGGCGTGGACTCAGCTGAAAGCGGTGTTGCCAGTCGAGATCGTAGGTATCGAGCTTCTCGGCAAAGCCATTGCCGAAGTCGCGGCGCGTACGGTCGAAGTAGACCTGCAGCTGGAAGTCCGAGGTGTCGGAGACGACGTGCTGCCACCGACCGAGCACGTTGCCGCCGTCGGCATCGACGGGCGCATTGCCGTCGGGATCCGGTCGCGTGCTGTAGAGATCCGATTGCAGGGTCAGCGTCGTGGCCTCGCGCTCCCAGTCCATGCGAAAACCGCCCTGGCGCGAATCCCATCCGTCTGCCGCCGATGCACCGTCGACGAGCCGCGTATCGTCGCGATCGAAGGCCTTCGCATACACGCGATAGTGCAGGTCCGGCGACAGCTCGCCGCCGTAGCGGATTCCACCCAGCGCACGCAGTTCGGTACCGACGTCTGCTTCCACGAACAGACCTTGCGTCTGTGCCGCCGTACGTGTGGTGATATTGATTACACCGTTCACCGCATTGGCGCCCCACAGGGTTCCGCCCGGGCCGCGCACGATCTCGATCCGATCGACATCTTCGAGCAGCGTGTCCTGCACGTCCCAGAAGACGCCGGCGTACAGCGGCGTGTAGACGGTGCGACCGTCGATCATCACGAGCAGCTTGTTCGCCAGCACGTTGTTGAAGCCGCGTGCGCTGATGGCCCACTGGCTGGCGTTCGCCTGCGCGACCTGCAGATTCGGCGCCAGGCGCAGCGCCTCCGGAATGCTGGTGGCGCCGGAGCGGGTGATCTCATCACGCGTGATGACGCGGATCGCAGCGGCGGCCTCGGCCAGCGATTCCGGAGTTCGCGACACCGACGTGACTTCCAGCGCCAGCAGTTCCTCGACGCTGAGCTGCTTCAGGCGTTCGGAACTCGCGAGCAGCGCCGAGGACGCATGAACGCTGGTCGCGACACACAGAAGACCGGCGCCGAGCAGCGGCAGCGCACGGCGCGAGAAGCTGATGATGGACGGCTGGGTTTGAAGGTCGATCCCTAACTTCAATGCGTGCTCCATGTCGTTCGTCTCCCTGCAATCGCGCCGATGCTAAACAACCCCACCATGCGTGACCACCCATCGACCCGTAGTGGAATTCCTCGACGCGCGTACCCCTACAGACTGATTGCGGGATTTGCCGAAGGCGCGACATGTCGCGCGGCACGCGTTACGACTGCGCGAGCCAGCGCATCCGGATGTCACTGTCGCGTTGACTGGTCTTCGGGGGACAGAGCGGAATCAAACGACGAAGGTGACGAACAATGCGAGACAGACGCGGCTGAGCACATCGCCCATCTGCCGGTCGAGCGGCATCTCGATCCATTCGCGGCGCTCGAAGCCGCTGAGCAGGAATGCACAGGCAATCGTCGTACAGAGGATCGCGACGCCGTCGCCGCTGACTTTCGCCACGGCGAAGCCGGCAATGAACACCAGCACGATCGTGCGCCACAGCCGAAACGGTGCAGACAACCAGCGAAAAACTTCAGCGTGCATCGAACCTCCAGGCGGCAAGGCGGCGACATGATTCCCGCGCCGAAGGTCATTTGCAGTTTGACAATCGATTATTGCGATCAGCGGCGCAATCGCGCCCAGAGCGATTGACAATGAAGACCAGACTGCCTGTGGGGCCGGCTTCAGCCGGCCTCTGCTTGTGGGTCAGGCTTTAGCCTGACATCCCGAGGCCGGCTGAAGCCGGCCCCACAGTCGCTACGGCGCATTCTCCAGCGCCGTCATCGCCTCATCGGCGCGCGGATCGCGGCGGCGATTCCGCCAGTCGCCGAGGAACAGCAGCAGCGGCGCCGCAATGAACACCGATGAACTCGCCGCGATCACGATGCCGAAGACCATCGGCACGGCAAAGCTCAGTACGCTGGCGCCGCCGAGCAGCGCCATCGGCACCATCGCGAGGAACGCCGTGGCGGAGGTGTAGAGCGAACGCGCCAGCGTTTCATTGATGCTGCGATCGATGATGTCGCGCAGCGGCTGCCGCGGGTAGCGCTTCAGGTTTTCGCGCATGCGGTCGTACACCACCACCTTGTCGTTGACCGAGTAGCCGATCAGTGTGAGCAGCGCGGCGATGGCCGTCAGATTGAACTCGATGCCGGTGAGCGCGAAAAAGCCGATCGCCTTGGTGACGTCGAGCACCAGCGTCACGATGGCGCCGACGGCGAAGTGCCATTCGAATCGCATCCAGATATAGACCAGCATCGCGAGACTCGCCAGCAGCACCGCGAGAATGCCGGCATCGGCGAGTTCGCCGCTGATCTTCGGGCCGACGATGTCGACGCGATCGAAGCGCGCATCGGGCAGGGCTTCTGCGATCGCTGCACGCGCCTCTTCAGCGATGGCCGTCTGCGAAGCCTCGCCGCCCTCGCCCTGCTGAATGCGTACCAGCACGGTCGCATCGCTGGCGATCTGCTGCAGGGTGACTTCGCCGAGATCGGCGCCTTCGAGCGCGGTACGCAGGTGCGGCAGGTCGATGGCCTGCGGCGCGCTCACTTCGATGAGCGTACCGCCGGTGAAGTCGACGCCGTAGTTCAGTCCCGGCCGGAAGAACAAGGCGAGCGAAGCCACCGACAGCACGATCGACAGTCCGATGCCGACGAAGCGCGCCCGCATGAAGCGGAAATTCGGCGTCTTCGCCAGCAGGCGCTGCGGCAGCAGGCTGCCGATGATGAACTGCTGCGGCCGCCGCACGCGGACATACAGTCCCATCAGTGCGCGCACCACCGCCACGGCAGTGAACATCGAAATCATGATGCCGAGCGCCATGGTGACGGCGAAACCGCGCACCGGTCCCGAACCGACCCAGAACAGCAGCAGGGTCGCGATCAGCGTGGTGACGTTGGAATCGACGATGGTCGCGTACGCACGCCGGAAGCCGGTATCGAGCGCGGCGACGGCGTTCTGTCCCTTGCGGGTCTCTTCGCGAATGCGTTCGTTGATGAGGACGTTCGCATCGACGGCGAGCCCGATGCCGAGCACGATGCCCGCTATGCCGGGCAACGTCAGCGTGGCACCGAGCAGACTGAGCGCCGCCAGGGTGAGCGCAACGTTGATGAGCAGCGCGAGATTCGCGATCACGCCCCAGCCCCGGTACAGCACGGTCATGAAGCCCAGCACCAGCAGCAGACCGACCATGCCGGTGAGCGCGCCCATGCGAATGGCATCGCTGCCGAGATCCGGACCCACCGTCCGTTCTTCGACGATCTCGAGCGGCACCGGCAGCGCACCCGCACGCAGCAGCGCCGCCAGCGAACTCGTCTCGGCCGTGGTAAAGCGACCGGAGATCTGCCCGGCACCGCCCGTGATCGGCTCGCGGATCACGGGCGCGCTGATGACCTTGCCATCGAGCACGATGGCGAACTGACGACCGAGGTTCTCGGTCGTGATCTTGGCGAACAGTCGGGCACCGAGATCGTCGAACCGGAACGACACGACCGGCCCGCCTTCGC
The DNA here is from genome assembly GCF_036735925.1 of Povalibacter sp. Lineage (NCBI taxonomy): Bacteria > Pseudomonadati > Pseudomonadota > Gammaproteobacteria > Steroidobacterales > Steroidobacteraceae > Povalibacter > Povalibacter sp. Next base: position 98,478 of record NZ_DAINNK010000001.1, on the reverse strand, counting down.
GCGTGTCGAAGCCGGCGCTCGCCTGGATCAATCGTTCGCCCTGCAACATCGGCTGCCGTTCGAGCAGGTAGAAGTCGGGACCGGTCGCATCGGGAAGCCTGATGTGTCCCGGCGGCACCGCGCCGGTGTTGGTCGCCACCATCGAGCGGACGCGATGGAACGTCAGCTTCGCCGTGCTGCCGAGCAGCGTGCGGATTTCCTGCGGATCCTGCACGCCCGGAAGCTGCACGAGAATGCGATCGCTGCCGAGACGCTGCACGGTGGGTTCGGCGACGCCGACCGCATCGATGCGCCGTCGCACGATTTCCAGACTCTGTTCGAGTGCAGATCGCTGACGCTCCGCCAGCGCGGATTCATCGACGAGCTCGCTGCGCAGCGCATCCGAATCGATCTCGAGCACCAGGTGCGCGCCGCCGCGCAGATCGAGGCCGAGAGCGACCTGCTTCTTCGGCAGCCAGTCCGGCCAGGACTCGAGCTGCGCCGGCGTGAACAGATTCGGCGCTGCGAACAGGCAGCCGATGGCGACGATCAGCCCGTAGACAACGAGCTTCCAGTTCGAAGGGAGCATGAGGGTCTCCGTATCAGGGAGTTGCTCTGCCTGTGGGGCCGGCTTCAGCCGGCCTGAAAACAGCCTGACAGTGCCCAGGCCGGCTGAAGCCGGCCCCACAGGAAGAAGCCGGAAATTCAGGCCGCGGGCGGCAGGAACACCACCGTGCCGTCCGGCGGCGGCTGCACGACCTGCAGCACTTTCAGCCGACGCTCACCGCCGGGCATTTCCCAGATCACTTCATCGCCTTCGCGGAAGCCCAGCAGGGCGACGCCGAGCGGCGCGGTCACGGAAAGCCGGCGGCTCGTCACGTCTGCCTGCGAGGGAGACACCAGCGTGTATTCCTCGGTCGCGCGCGTCTGCGTGTCCATCACGCGCACGATGGAATTGAGTGTGACGGCGTCCTCCGGCAGCGCCTGCGGATCGACGATCTTGGCGTGATCGATCTCTTCACCGAGCGCAGCCAGGTGATCGAGATCGCGGATGGCCGAGCGCGACTGCTCCGAAATGATCGAGCGCAGCCGGGCCACGTCGGTCTTGCTGAGAATGATTCGCTGGCTCATGACACTCCTCCACGCTGCATGCTGCCGCGATACGCGGCCGGCATTCGGTCGCAACCTTTGTAACCCGGCGATTCAATTAGGGCCATTAGAATTAATCTTCGATTCGCTTAGTCTTTGGCGAACCGATCCCGCGGATCGCGAGGCTCAGTGAAGGCGCGATGCGCAATCCTGCGGCGAGTACAACGCGAGCAGCGCACGCAGTACCCCATTCGTCCAGCCGAAACCATCCTGCAACGGATACTCGCCGCCGCCCGCAGCACCCTCGCCCGACACGTCGTACTTCTCGACGAGCTTTCCCGTCGCGGCAAACGCTGCGGTGTTTTCGCGTATCCAGCGACAGGCGATCTCCTGCGCCAGCGCAGGCTGCCCGCGATCCCGCAGTGACTTGATCGCGATCCATTGCAGCGGCGCCCACCCGTTCGGTGCATCCCATTGCTGTCCGGTCCGCTCCATCGTCGTGGCAAGACCGTCAGGCTGAAGCAGATGCGACTGCACGAACGTCGCCACCTGAGCGCTTTGCCGGACGTCGGCAATGCCGAAGTACAGCGGGAACAAGGTCGCCGCCGTCACATGAGGCGTCAGCGTGCGCTGCCGCCATGCATAGTCGCCGAACGCACCCTCGTCGGCGTTCCATAGATACTGCCGCATCGCCTGGCGCCGCTTCGCGGCCGCAATCTCGATGGTATTGGCCGCGGTGGAATCTCCTGCGACGCGATGCGCGCGAGCCAGCGTTCGTTCGAGCTGGTACAGCAGGCTGTTGAGATCCACCGGCACGATCTCGACGGTGCGGATGCTGGTCAGCGTGCGGCCATCGCGCAGCCAGCGCGAACTGAAATCCCAGCCGCTTTCGGCGGCGGCGCGCAGGTTTCGATACACCTCCGCGGCGCGCCGGCCGGAGGCTGCGGCCGTTGCGACGTCTTCCGCGTACGACTCGTCGCGCGGCGTCGCCTGATCGTCCCAATAACGATTCAGCACCGATCCGTCGGGCAACCGGACGACGCGACGATGCGCCGCACCTTCACCCACGGTGCCGGCGCCTTCCATCCAGAACTCGTATTCGCGTTGCAGCTGCGGCCGAAAACGCACGTAGACCTGCTCGCCATCGCGCGCCGCGGCGAGTTCGACCATCGCCGCAAAGAACGGCGGTTGTGACCGGCTGAGGTAGTACGTGCGATTGCCGTTCGGTACGTGACCGTAGCGATCGATCAGGTGCGCGAAGTTGGCCAGCATGTCGAGCGTCAGCTCGTGCCGGCCGCTCTGTTCGAGACCCAGCATCGTGAAGTACGAATCCCAGTAGTAGATCTCGCGGAACCGCCCGCCGGGAACGACGTACGGCTGCGGCAGCGGCAGCAGCGACGAGTACGGATCGACGCGATCGGCCTGTCGCGTCAGCACACTCCACAACTCGTCGATGTGTGCGACCACATCCCGCGATAAGTCACTGCGGTAGCCGCTGTCGACCGGCTGCGGCACTTCGAAATGTTCCAGCACGAACGACTTCAGATCGAACTGCGCATCGCGCCGGCGGCGTTCGTATTCCGCCATGACGACATCCGGCGCACTGCGCGGCACCGCATCGACGAAGGTCTTGCCGTCCGGGAATAGGCGCTGCTGCTGCACCTGCGCAAACAGATCGCCATACAGACCCGCGGGCGTCTGCGCGGATTGCGCCGAGGCAATCGTCGCGGACAGCAGCAACGCATACAGCGCGGTGGTGAATTTCATTGCATCGGCCGCCTTTCGCAGGGCGGGCCGATGATAAGGCGCTGGCGCGCGGTTTTCAGGTCGGAAATCTGGCTACGCCGAATGCACCAGCCGCAACTGCGGGCCGGTGCGCATCACACGGCTCAGCGCTTCCACGGATTCGGGCACCGCCACGTAGATGCCCTGCGCATACTCGACGCCGATGTCGGCGAGACACGCGAGCACTTCGGCCGTTTCGACTCGCTCTGCGATCGTCTTGATGCCCATCGCATGGCCGATCTGGGTGATGGCCTCGACCATGCAGCGATCCACCCGGTCCGTGCTCACGTCCTGGATGAACTGTCCGTCGATCTTGAGGTAGTCGACCGGCAGGTTCTTGAGATACATGAAGGACGACAGGCCGCTGCCGAAATCGTCCAGCGAAAACTGGCAGCCGCGGGCGCGGAATTCCTTCATGAAGTGCACGACGTTCGGCAGGTTGGAGATCGCCGCCGTTTCCGTGATCTCGAAACACACGGCGCCCGGACTCAGATCGTGGCCCTGCAGTTCGCCGATCAGGAATTCCAGAAAGCGATCGTCGTTGAGCGAGGTGCCGGAGAGATTGATCGAGATCGTGTAGGCATGACGTGGATCGCCGTCGGTGCGGTAGTGCGCGAGCGTCCCCAGTGCCTGCCGTACCACCCAGCGATCGATCATCGGCATGACGTTGTAGCGCTCGGCGGCCGGAATGAATTCCGCCGGCATGATCAATGCGCCGTTCTCCGCACGCATGCGCAACAGCAGTTCGTAGTGGCCGCGCGGATCGCGATTCGCGCCGATGGGCACGATCGGCTGGTAGTACAGTTCGAGGCGATTCTCTTCGACGGCGCGCGTGAGCTTCGACACCCACTGCATCTCGCGATGGCGTTCCGGCGCCGTGCTCGATTGATAGGTGTGGACGCGATTGCGGCCCGAGTCCTTGGCCGCATAGCAGGCGACGTCTGCCGCCGCCATGACGCTCGCGATGCTCTCGCTGTCGCTGTTGATCTCGACGATGCCGATACTGGCGCCGACGTTCATGGCGCCGTCCGGCCACTCGAAGCGGTACTCGCGGATCGCCTGGCGCAGGCTGTCGGCGATCTTCTCGGCGCGATCGCCATTGCAGTGCTGCAGCAGCACACCGAACTCGTCGCCGCCCAGGCGGGCGATCATGTCGTTGGTGCGCACGCGGGTCTGCAGCAGACCGGTGATCTGCTTGAGCAGGCGGTCGCCGGCCTGATGACCGCAGGTATCGTTCACCAGCTTGAACTGATCGAGATCCAGATACAGCAGGACGTGCGTGACTTCGTGATTGGCGCGCGCCGTGATCAGCGCTTCGTTCAGGCGCGTCTCGAATTCGCGCCGATTGATGAGACCGGTCAGTGCATCGTGCGTCGCCTGGTAGGCAAGCGCGCGGCGCAGACGCCGTTCCTTGCTGACGTCGCGGAACACCAGCACCGCGCCGATGATCCGTCCGCTGCGATCGCGAATCGGCGCGGCCGAGTCCTGAATGGCGATCTCCTGACCGCGGCGATTCACCAGCACGGTCTGGTCGGCCATGGCGATGACGCGATCCTCGCGCAGCGAGCGCGACGCCGGATTCTCCAGCGGCTCGCGCGTCGCCTCATTCACCATCTCGACGACTTCGCCGAGCGCCTTGCCGACCACCTCGTGCAGATGCCAGCCGGTCAGGTCTTCCGCCACGGGATTCAGGTATTCGACGCGGCCCTCGGCATCGGTGGTGATGACGGCATCGCCGATGGACTGCAGCGTGACCTGCGCCTTCTCCTTCTCCTGGAACATCGCCGTCTCGGCGCGCTTGCGTTCGCTGATGTCGAAGATCGTGCCTTCGTAACCGGTGAGGCGACCGTTTTCGTCGCGCACGGCGCGCGCGCTTTCGATCACGGTCAGCGTCGTGCCATCGACGCGACGCAGCTGGAACTCCGCGTTGCGCACTTCGCCGTCGCGCTCGAGCGCCGCGATAATGACTGCGCGCTCCAGCGGGTCGTGATAGATCGTTTCGGTCGGCCGCGACAGCAGTTCGGTCGGCGAAGCGAGCCCCACCATCTGCGCCAGCGCCGGATTCACGGAGACGAAGCGCCCTTCCACCGTCGAGCTGTAGACGCCTTCGAGCACGTTGTCGAACAGGCGCCGATAGCGGCCTTCGCTGGCGCGCAGTGCGCTCTCCGACATGCGCCGCTCGATGGCGATGCCGGCCAGCTGGGTCATGCGCGACATCAGCTCGAAATCGCGCCGCATCGGGCTGGCCGGCGCGCGGAAGTAGAGCGCGAGCGTGCCGAAGGTGCGACCGTCGGAGGCGTAGATCAGCGTCGACCAGCAGGCGCGCAGCCCGGCATCGATCGCCAGATCGCGCCGGTGTTCCCACAGGGCATCGCGACTGATGTCCGCGACGATCACCTGGCGCTGCAGATAGACGGCCGCCGCGCACGAGCCATTGCGCGCCGCGACTTCGACACCCTCCATCGACTGCGCGTACGGCGCGGGCAGGTTCGGCCCGGCACACAGGTGCAGATGCGTGCGTTCGTCGTCGAGCAGGCGGATCGCGCAGATGCTGTCGGGCGCGACGCGTTCGACGACGTCGGTGATGGCCTGCAGCGTCACGCGCAGATCGACGTTCGCCGCCAGCCGCTCGAACACGCGCCGCTCGCCGGCGGCCAGCAGTTCATTGCGCTTGCGTTCGGTGATGTCGGTGATGCTGCCGCGGACCAGGCGGCGGCTCGAGGACGGCAGGCGAACCCAGCGTACTTCGCAGGGAATGTCGGCGCCGAAGGCGTCGCGAAAGACCCATTCGAGCACCGGCGCCTCGCCGGCGACCGTTCGCTCGAGGTTGGCGCGACTGGCATTCGCGGACTCCGAGCCGTCGGGCTGGCATTCGGGACTGAGCGCGTCCGGCGCAATCGCCAGCAATGCCTCGCGATCCATCTTGAAGAAACGCACGGCGTTTTCGTTGGCGTCGATCAGCCGGTTCAGGTCGGTGTCGACGACGACGATGATTTCGGGCGCGTGTTCGACCAGCGTGCGGTAGCGCGCCTCGCTTTCGCGCAGGGCCGCGTCGGCCGCTTTGCGATCGCTGGTATCGCGCAGGCAGACGACGAATACCCAGCTGCGATTGAGCCGCGTCTTGCTGACGGCGAGTTCGGCGGAGAAGTAGCTGCCGCTGGAATGCAGACCGAGCGTTTCGTGCTGCGCCAGATCGACCTGCGTGTCGTCGAGCCGGGCGGCGAGCGCTTCGAGCTGCTTCGACAGCGATTCCTCGTTGGCCAGTTGCGGCAGCAGGAAGCTGAGCGGACGACCGAGCACGTCGGCTTCCGCATGGCCGAAGACCCGCTGACCGGTCGCATTGATCGAAGCGACGTGGCCACCTTCGTCGACGCTGATGATCACGTCCTTGACGTGGTCGAGGATCGATTGCAGCTGGCTGGCGGTGCTTTCGCGCAGCTCGCGCGTGAGTGCCGTCGCCTCGTCCGACATGAGCTGCATGGAACGCACGACGCCGCGCCGTTCCTCGTCGGCCCGCACGTAGATGCCTTCGACGATGGTCAGCAATCGCCCCAGGTCGATCTCGCCGTCCGGGCGGGTCGCTTCGCGGATCTGCTTTTCCAGCAGTCGATGCATGTTCTTGTATTCCCGACGCTTCAACGATTGACGCAGCGGCGCAGACTGCGTCCCGACCGAATCCCTCGCGCAGGGCCAGCGGCCCGCGGCTCCACCTATTCCCGGTCAGGCTCCGGATCGTAGGTCGGCGCGCGCGGGCCAAGTGTGAAATGGCTCGCGATTTATGTGAAAGCTGGAAGATTTTTGCAATCGCGACGGGGGGTTATCGCGACATTCTGAGGATTCGACGCAGCCGGAGGGGATCGATGGCGGGCGTCAGAAAATCCTTGGGCGGCAGATAGATAGGAGACTTTCTTCCTGTGGGGCCGGCTTCAGCCGGCCTTCCGGCTGTGGGGCCGGCTTTAGCCGGCCTTCCGGCTGTGGGGCCGGCTTCAGCCGGCCTTTCCAAGGAGTCAGGCTAAAGCCTGACCTACAAGCCTGACCCGCAGGCAGAGGCCGGACTACTCATCCGCCTCTTCCGCCGCCTTGCCGCTGCGCTTGCGCTCGTGTTCCTTGAGGAAGCGTTTGCGCAGGCGGATCGCCGTCGGCGTCACTTCGACCAGTTCATCGTCGCCGATGAACTCCATCGCCTGCTCCAGCGTGTAGCGGATCGGCGGGACCAGCACGACGTTTTCGTCCTTGCCGGCGGCGCGGATGTTGGTGAGCTTCTTGCCCTTGAGCGGGTTCACGACGAGATCGTTGTCGCGGCTGTGGATGCCGATGACTTGCCCTTCGTACACCTCGTCGCCGTGACCGATCATCAGCTTGCCGCGTTCCTGCAGGCTGAACAGCGCGTACGCCAGCGCCTTGCCCTGCGAGTTGGCGATCAGCACGCCGTTCTGGCGCTGGCCGATGTCGCGATCGAGCACGGGCGCGAAGTGATCGAAGATGTGGTGCATCAGGCCCGTGCCGGACGTGAGCGTACGGAAGTCGGTCTGGAAGCCGATCAGGCCGCGCGACGGGATCGTGTAGTCGAGGCGCACGCGCCCCTTGCCGTCGGCATGCATGCCCGTGAGCTGCGCGCCGCGCTCGCCGAGCGCCTGCATCACGGCGCCCTGCGAGGTGTCGTCGAGATCGACGGTGAGCTGTTCGTACGGCTCGCAGAGCTGGCCTTCGATTTCCTTCACGACCGCGCGCGGGCGCGACACGGCCAGCTCGTAGCCTTCGCGACGCATGTTTTCCAGCAGCACGCCCAGGTGCAGTTCGCCGCGGCCGAAGACGCGGAACTTGTCCGGGTCCTCGGTATCTTCGACGCGCAGCGCCACGTTGTGCAGCACTTCGCGCTGCAGGCGTTCGCGGATCTGGCGGCTGGTGACGTACTTGCCTTCCTTGCCGCAGAACGGCGAGGTGTTGACCTCGAACGTCATGCTGATGGTCGGCTCATCGACGATCAGCGCCGGCAAGGCTTCGGGTCTGGCCGGATCGCAGATGGTGTCGGAAATCTCGGGATGTTCGATGCCGGCGAAGGCGACGATGTCGCCGGCGCTGGCCTCATCGACCTCGACCCGATCCAGCCCCAGGAATCCCAGCACCTGGATGATGCGTTCGTTGCGCGCCTTGCCTTCGCGATCGATGACTGTGACGGGGCTGTTGCGGCGGATCCTGCCGCGCTTGATGCGGCCGATGCCGATCGCGCCGACATAGCTCGAATAGTCGAGCTGGCTGACCTGCAGCTGCAGCGGCCCGTCGACGTCGACAGCGGGCGGCGGGCAGTGCTTCACGATGGCTTCGAACAGCGGCGTCATGTCCTGCGCGAGCTGCTTCGGATCGTTGCCGGCGAAGCCTTTGAGCGCGGAGGCATAGACCACCGGGAAGTCGAGCTGCTGTTCGTTGGCGCCGAGCTTGTCGAAGAGGTCGAAGGTCTGGTCCAGCACCCAGTTGGGGCGAGCCTCGTCGCGGTCGATCTTGTTGATGACGACGATCGGGCGCAGGCCGTGCGCGAAGGCTTTCTGGGTGACGAAGCGGGTCTGCGGCATCGGCCCGTCGACCGCGTCGACCAGCAGCAGCACGCAGTCGACCATCGACAGCACGCGCTCGACTTCGCCGCCGAAGTCGGCGTGTCCGGGCGTATCGACGATGTTGATGCGGTAGTCCTGCCAGCGCACCGCAGTGTTCTTGGCCAGGATGGTGATGCCGCGCTCGCGTTCCAGCGCGTTCGAATCCATCACGCGTTCAGGCGAGGCCTTGCGCGCGTCGAGGGTGCCGGACTGCTGCAGGAGCTTGTCGACCAGCGTGGTCTTGCCATGGTCGACGTGGGCAATGATCGCGATATTGCGTAGCTTGGAGATGGACATGGACGCGGCGCAGGGGGAAAAAGGCCGCGCATGGTATAGGAAGAACCGGCCCAGTATCAGGGGGTCGATGCGGGTCCGTGGGGCGCGAACCCTGCTTTCGGGCTGGGACGGGCCCCGAAGCGGCTTCTTCCTGTGGGGCCGGCTTCAGCCGGCCTTTGAAGTCAGGCTGAAGCCTGACCCACAGGCAGAGGCCGGCTGAAGCCGGCCCCACAGGAATGCAAGGAGAAGCCCGACGGGCCTTACCGGGTCGTCTCCTCCGCCTTCATCGGCTCCACCGGCTGCCCGGTCGAATCCGTCGCCGGAACGCTGGCTTTCTGCTGGGTGACCTGTGGGGTTCCGGACACGAACGGAATCGCAAACGTCCGCCCCAGCGTCGCCCCGCTGATTGCCGTGTCGACGGAAACGGTGACGTAGAACACCCCCGCCCGGTCGGCCAGCACCGAAACCGAGTGCTTGTAGGGCTCCTTCGCCGTCACGCTGGCGTAATCCACGGTCAGGTCGCCTGCCAGGGTGATGCCGTCCATGCCGCTGAACTTCGCCGTCATGGAATCGACCCCGGCGCTCGGGATCAGGACGACTTCGAGTTCGACCGGCTTGCCGGGTTCGGGCCGGGCCGCAAACTCATACTTGATGTCGACAGCCGCGCCGGGCTTGCCGTTGCCCACGGCACGCGCCATTTTTTCGGTGGGATCGGCCGGTGCCTCGGCAGCCGGTTGCGGCTGCGCTGCTTGAACCGGGGCGGCAGCCGGGGTCGCGGGCGGCGGCGGTTCCGGTTCTGAACCGCAGGCGCTCAGCATCGCCAGGGCAGCGATGCAGCAGAGGTGTCGTGCGTGCTTCATCCAGTGCGCGCTGATTTCGTGCTGTGCGTTCATGGTCATCCGGATATGGAAATGGTCATGCAGTGCGGCACCACGCCGCCGACGTAGTCGTGCACTTCGAGAATGTTCACGCCAGCCGGATACACGCGCTGCGGCAGCGTCTCCGACGAACCGGTCGAGGTGCCTGCCTCGATGAGTTCGCCGCGGCTGTAGACATAGATGTCCGGATCGGAGGCGGGCTGACCGTTGGCCGGCGCACCGGGCCCTACGGCGCCCTGCACGGATATACCCAGTGCCGTCGCCGATGCCAGCGTCAGCCGCAGGAAGCGGCGAGCGCCGAGTTTCTTGCCATCGTTCTCGTCGCTGCTGCTGCAGATGCTGAGCGGCTGGTTGCGGGAGATGTCGGTATAGATGGGCGTCGCGGTCGAGATGCCACCCGTGTTCGTTTCGCCGCTGCCGAAGGCGTCTGCCGATGCGGAAATCGATTCACCCGTGAGCAATGCATTGAGCCCCGAAATCTGCGTCGAGCTGGAAAGCGCGCGCAATCCCGCAGCGAAGGTGTAGATGCTGGTCAGCGCCTCGGTCGTGCGCTGTGCGCCGGTCATGACCGAATAGAGCGGCGCGAAGCCGAGCGAAAGGGTGTCGGCGCCGTCGTTCGTCGAGTCGAAGAGATCCCAGAGGATTTCGTGCACCGATGATTCCGAGTACCAGCCTTCTGCATCGGCGCTGTCGGATTCCATGTTGAACTGGAAATCGGCGGAAACCCCGTCGTGGGAATCGCGGTAGACCGGATCATTCAGCGTCATGCCGGAATAGGCATTGCCCCAACCCTCGCCGAAGGCGACGCGGAGATCGAGCCGGTCGCCGGCGCCGTGGTCTCCGCCGATCGAATCCGATCGCGAGAAGCGGTCTTCGATGTAGTGCCCGAACTCATGCGCGATGACGTGCTGATCGAATTCGTCGGTGTCGCCTGCGCCGCCGGCGTAGTCACCCAGAACGTAGATACCCGCCGGCAGCGCCACCTGGGGCGTGCAGTTGCCGGAATCGAGTGCGAGGGCGCCGTTGGTGTAGAAGGTCGTGCCGATGTTGCCGTTGGTCGTGCAGAACCAGTTCGCCGCCGAACTCACCGTCGTTCGATTGTCCGGACTCCAGTAGAGGTTCAGCGCGGGGAACGCGGTCGTCGGTACGGCGCTCAGGATCAGTTCCCTGGTGCGATAGACCGTATCCAGAATCGCAAACGGGGCGGCGGCTCGCGTACCGGTATAGCCCGTGCCGCCCCAGCCGGTCGTAGCCAGCATATCGCGCGTGACGGTGGCAGTGCCGCTGTCGAAACCCGCACCGTCCAGAACATACAGCGCGCCGTTGTTCGTGTTGTTGAGGACGCGGAAGGTCCAGGTGGGCGCCGAACCGCTGCTGATCATTTCCGCGCGCGCGCTGACGACCATCTGCGTGTTCTGCGGCACCTCCAGCCAGTAGCTGCCGTTTGCATCGGTCGTCGTGGCGGCGATGCGCGTCCGCGAGCTTGCATTGTTGATCGCCTCGACCACGGCCTGTCGCGCCGGCGAGATCACCGGGTTGGCGAAGTTCAATCCCTGACCGGCGACGGCGGTGAAAGGCGGGCGTTCGAACTGGATGCGACCGCGCACGACGGTGTTGCCCGCTGCGGCCACGCTGACCACCGTTGATCCAGTCGCTGAACCGCCGGGCCCCGCACATTCGAGCGTAAATGTCGTCGCTGCCGTCAGCGCACCCGTCGACTCGGTGCCGGAGGTCGCTTTCGATCCGGACCAGCCGCCGGAGGCCGTGCAGGTCGATGCGTTCGTGCTCGTCCACGTGAGCATGGCCGCACCTGACGCCGCCACGAGAGGATCGCTCGCGGTCAGCGTCAACGTCGGCGGCGGATTGACGACCGTCACCGTCGCTGATCGCGAAACCGATCCACCCGAACCGGTGCAGCTCAGCGTGTAAGTCGTCGTCGCCGCGGGTGTCACCTGCTCCGTTCCCGATGTGGCCTTCGCTCCGGCCCATCCGTCCGAAGCCGTGCAGCTCGTTACGCTGGTGCTCGACCAGGTCAGCGTCGCAGCACTGCCTCCGGTGATCGTCGTCGGATTTGCCGTGAGCGTGAGCACCGGCAAGAAAATGGAATCGACCGTCACCGTCACCGATTGCGCAGCCGAGCCGCCCGAACCGGTACAGGTCAGCGTGTAGGTTGCCGTCGCCGCGGGTGTCACCTGCTCCGTGCCCGACGCGGCTTTCGTTCCGGTCCAGCCGCCGGAAGCCGTGCAATTCGTCGCATGGGTGCTCGACCAGGTCATCGTGGATGACTGGCCCGAATCGATCGAGGTCGGACTGGCTGCCAGCGTCACCGTCGGCTGAGCTGGCGAAGGATTGTCATCCCCTCCGCTGCCACCGCAAGCCGACAGACCCAGCAGCATTGCGAGGGCAAGACAGCGATGGGCGACGCGAAGCTCGATCATGGTGGTTCTGGGTGCTCCAGTAGCGGCCCGGGACGCTAGCACAGCCCGGTGCCGCGTTGAAATCGAACAGTTCCGCGGCGCCCGCTAAAGAATCAGCGGGCCTTCGGCAATGGCTGCCAGTTGCTCCCGCAACTGCAGCACGTGGGTTTCCCAGTAGCGCGGCTCCTGGAACCAGGGAAACGCCTGCGGAAAGGCCGGGTCGGTCCAGCGGCGCGCCAGCCAGGCGGCATAGTGGATCATGCGCAGCGTGCGCAGGCTTTCGACCAGAACCAGTTCACGCGTATCGAATGTTGCAAACTGTGCGTAGCCGTTCAGCAGCTGCGCCAACTGCTCGCTCATCTCGGCACGGTTGCCGGCGATGAGCATCCACAGATCCTGGATCGCAGGTCCCATCAGGCAGTCGTCGAGATCGACGAAGTGCGGGCCGTCGTCCGTCCACAGCACGTTGCCGCGATGACAGTCGCCGTGCAGGCGGATTTCGGCCGCGCCGCGCGCATCGTCGAATGCATTTTCGATGTGCTCCAGCAGATCGGAGGTCAGCGAGTCGTACGCGGACTCCAGGTGCGGCGGAATCCAGCGGTTCTCGAGCAGGTAGTTGCGCGAATCGACCCCAAGCGTTTCGATGCTGATGCGGCCGCGATGACGGAAGCGCTGGCGCCGGCCGACCATGTGCATGCGGCCGAGAAAACGCCCCATCCACTCGCGCTCGGTGCGCGAGCCCAGTTCAGGCCAGCGACCGCCGCGACGCTCGAAGATCGCGAAGCGGAAACTTTCATACGTGAACAGCGTTTTGCCGTTGCGCACCTGCGGCGGTACGACCGGTATTTCGGCGGCCGCCAGTTCGAGCGCAAAGCCATGCTCTTCGTAGATCGCCTCGGTGGTCCAGCGCTCGGGGCGGTAGAACTTCACGATGATCGGCGAGCCGCCCTCGATGCCGACCTGGTAGACGCGATTCTCGTAACTATTGAGCGCGAGGATGCGCCGGTCGGAAATGCGGCCCAGCGATTCCACGGCGGCAATGATGGCGTCGGGCGTCAATCGGTCGTAGGGATGGGGATCGGGGCGTGGCATCGGCGCGGGAGTGAGAGGTCGTTCAACAAGCGTGGCGATTTCGGCGATCATGATATCCACGTTAGTCTTGCATTACTTCGTGTCCCCAACTTTTCATCCAGCGGGCCTTTCATGACCATTCTCGTTACCGGCGGCGCCGGCTACATCGGCAGTCACGTCGTACGTCAGCTCGGCGAGCGCGGCGAACGTGTCGTCGTGCTCGACAATCTTTCCACGGGTTTCCGTTCGGCGGTATTGAGCGGATCGTTGGTGGTCGGCGACACGGGCGACCGCGAACTCGTTTCGCGCCTGCTGCGAGAAAACAGCATCGAAACCGTCATGCACTTCGCGGCACACACCATCGTGCCGGAGTCCGTGTCGAATCCCCTGAAGTACTACGGCAACAACACCTGCTCGACGCGCAGCCTGCTGCAATGCTGCGAAGCCGCGGGCGTGAAGCACTTCGTGTTCTCCTCGACCGCTGCGGTGTATGGCATCCCGGAAGGCGGCATCGCCTCCGAAGACAGCCCGACGCAGCCGATCAATCCGTACGGCACTTCGAAGCTCATGAGCGAGTGGATGCTGCGCGATCTCGCGGCCGCCAGCGCCCTGCGCTACGTGGTACTGCGCTATTTCAATGTGGCGGGCAGCGATCCTGCCGGCCGCATCGGCCAGTCGCCCACCAGAGGCACGCTGCCCACCAAGGTCGCGTGTGAAACCGCCAGCGGCAAGCGCCCGCATCTGTCGGTCTTCGGTACCGACTACCCCACCAAGGACGGCACGGGCGTGCGCGACTACATCCATGTCGAGGACCTGGCCAGCGCCCATCTCAAGGCCCTGGACTACCTGCGCGCCGGCGGCGATTCGCGCACCCTGAACTGCGGCTACGGCCACGGTTATAGCGTGCGCGAAGTGATTTCAACCGTGAACGAACAGCACGGCCAGCCGATCAAGGTCGTCGAAATGCCCCGCCGTGCCGGCGATCCGCCCAGCCTGGTGGCTCGGGCCCAGCGCGTGCGCGAAGTGCTCGGCTGGGTACCGAAGTATGACGATCTCGAAGTCATCGTCCGGTCACAGCTCGACTGGGAAAAGCGGTTGCTGGCGGAGCCGGGATTGCAGAAGAACTAGCCTTCTTTGATCTTCCTGTGGGGCCGGCTTCAGCCGGCCTCTTGGGGAACGTCAGGCTAAAGCCTGACCTACAGCTGATGCCGACACCCACAAGCTCAGCCGTCCGCCTTCGTCCCGGACTAGAATCCGGCTCATGCGCTTTCCCCGCCCCAAATCGCTGAGCAGCCTGATGCTGACCGGCTTTGCGCTGGTCTCCGCGCCATTGCTGCTGGCGGTGGTGATCGGTGCCGCCAAGGTCCGCAGCCTGTCGGAAGAGAGCGCCAGCCTGGTCCGCAACGGGGTGGAAGCGACGCACTATTCCCAGCAGCTGTTCCAGCAGCTCGCCTCGATGGAACGCGGTGCGAAGCTGTACCAGGTACTCAACGACCCTGCCCTGCTGCAGGTCTACCGGGACAGCCGCGAGCGACTGCTGGTCACGCTGACCAATATCGAGAGCGTGGCCGACGATCCGGTCAGGCAGACCCATATCCAGACGCTGCGCAGTGGGCTGCGGCGGATCGACAGCGCATTCCTGTCGCTGACGCCGGCGACACCGGAACAGGTGCGCGAAGCGGTCGAATCCATCGCGCCGATGTGGCAGGCCACCTTCGAGCTTTCCAATGCCACGGGCGAGCAGATCGAAACCGGCCTGCAACGCATGCAGGCCTCCACCGCGGAGACCGAGCGCTATCTGTTCTGGCTGTCCGCCGGACTGATCCTGCTGACGGCGCTGCTGGTCGCCATGTTCACGTTCGTCCTGATGCGTCCGATCCGGCAGATCGACCAGGCGATCAGCCAGCTGGGCAAGGGCACGTTCTCGAAGGCGATCGCGGTGCGCGGTCCGACGGACCTCACCGATCTCGGCCGGCAGCTGGAATGGCTGCGCATGCGCTTGCTGGAAATCGCGCAGGAACGCAACCGTTTCCTGCGCCACATGTCCCATGAGCTCAAGACCCCGCTGGCGAACATCCGCGAAGGCACTGAACTGCTGATGGACGGCGCGGTCGGAGAGCTGGACAGCGCCCAGCGCGAGGTCACCACGATCCTGCGCGACAACAGCATCAAGCTGCAGCAGCTCATCGAAAACCTGCTGTCGTTCAGTGCCTGGCAGGCGCGGCACACCGGAATCGAGATCAGCGAGTTCCGCTTGCGGCCGATGGTCAAGTCGGTGCTGGAAACGCATCAGCTGACGTTGCTGGCGCAACGGGTGCATCTGGAACTCAAGGTCCAGGACATCGAGCTGCGTGCCGACCGGGCCAAACTGAAACTGATCCTGGATAATCTGTTGTCGAACGCGCTCAAATACAGCCCGCGCGGCGGTAACATCTACATCCACGCGAAAGCGGACGACGATCTGCTCGTGCTGGATGTGGGCGACACGGGACCGGGCATTTCCCGCGACGAACGCGGAGCGATCTTTCAGGCGTTCTATTCCGGACGAACGCCCATCGCGGGACATTTGAAGGGAACCGGCATCGGACTTTCAGTGGTCAATGAATTCGTGCAGGCCCACGGCGGCTCGATCGAGATCGTCGATGGCGTGTTTCCCGGCGCGCACTTTCGCGTCCGCCTGCCGCTCGCACCGACGCTGGAAGGTACGACATTGTGATTGCGCCCGGTGCAGCGACCGCGGCCAGGATAGTCGACAACGGATAATGAACAGCAGGCGTCGCAATTTGTTCTCGACAAGGATGATCGTCCGCAGCAGCCGCTGGGCTGCCATCGGTGTTGCCTGCGTATGCGTCGCCGGCTGCGAACTTCCGATGCTGCGGCAGGAACCGCAGCCGCCCGCGAACGTGATTCCCGCCGCGGAAGACACGCTCAGCCCGTATCTCGACACGATGCAGGGCCTCGCGAGTTCGGACCCCGCACGACAGGCGGATGTGTTCTACGAAGTCGAACGCGAATACACACGCGCGCCGACGACGACAAATACGCTGCGATATGCCGCCGCGCTCGTCACGCCCGATCATCCCGCTGCGAAACCCGCAGAGGGCAAGAAACTGCTCGAAACCTTGCTGGCCACGCCGGAACGAATGACGCCGGCGGAACGTACATTGGCACTGGTGTTGATCCACGAGACCAACGCCCGATTGAAGCTGGAAGCCGAGAATCGTCGGTTGCTAGCGACACTCGACGATCGCGGCCGCTCGCAGGCAAACTCGGACAAACGAGTCCAGGCGCAGATCGAGGAAAACGCCCGTTTGCGTCGTGCCTTGGCCGAGACCCAGCAGAAGCTGGAAGCCATCAAGGAAATCGAGAAAGATCTCAGTGAACGCAGTACCTCGCCCCCTGGCAATCGCGACCTCGCAAACAGTGAAACGCAAAGCCCGTCTACTAGTCGTTGACGACGATCCCGGGCTGCTGCGGCTGCTCACGATCCGTCTGCGCGCCGAGAACTACGACGTCGAAGCCGTCGAGAGCGCATCGTCTGCACTCGCCGCACTCGCCCGCGTGCGTCCCGATCTCGTACTCACCGACCTGCGCATGGATCAGATGGACGGCATCGGACTGCTGAAGGGAATCCATACGCGCGCCCCCGGCCTGCGCATCATCATCCTCACTGCCCACGGCACGATTCCCGATGCGGTGCAGGCGACTCAGAGCGGCGCCTTCGCCTTCCTGACCAAGCCGGTCGACAAGCAGGAACTGCTCGACCAGGTGCAGAAGGCCCTCAAGGTTTCCGGCTTCGCCGATACCGCCGAAGACTGGCGCAGCGAAATCGTCACGCGCAGCGCCGTGATGGAAGAACGCCTCGCGCAGGCCCACATGGTCGCCGGCACCGACGCCCGCGTCATGATCACGGGCGAAAGCGGCACGGGCAAGGAACTGCTCGCGCGCGCCATCCACAAGGCCAGCCCGCGTCGCAACCGTCCGTTCGTCGCGATCAACTGCAGCGCGATGGCCGAGAACTTGCTCGAAAGCGAACTGTTCGGCCACGTCAAAGGCGCCTTCACCGGCGCGATCCGCGAACACCGCGGCCTGTTCCAGGCGGCCGACGGCGGCACGCTCATGCTCGATGAAATCGGCGACATGCCGATGCGCCTGCAGGTGAAGCTGCTGCGCGTGCTGCAGGAGAACCAGGTGCGCCCGGTCGGCAGCACCGATGCGATCACGGTCAACGTGCGCATCATCTCGGCGACGCATCGCGATCTGAAGCAGCTCATCATGGGCGGGCATTTCCGCGAGGATCTGTACTACCGCCTCAACGTCGTCCACATCGAGATGCCGTCGCTGAACAAGCGTCGTGAGGACATCCCGCTGCTGGTGTCGCATTTCCTGGAGAAGATCGCGCAGGAAACGGGGTTGCCGCGGCATATCTATGCGCCGGAGGCTGTTGAAGTGCTCGTGAGCGCGGACTGGCCTGGGAATGTCCGTCAGCTCGAGAACGTTGTCCGCCAGAACGTCGCACTCGCGACCAGTCCGATCATGAGCGCCGAGCTGGTACAGGCTGCATTGGGCGGTGGTCCGACCCGCCTGCCCTCCTTTGATGAGGCGCGGGACGATTTCACGCGGACGTATCTGTCGCAGATCCTGCAGATTACCGGTGGGAATGTGAGCCAGGCGGCGCGGCTGGCGAAAAGAAACAGAACGGACTTCTACAAGCTGTTGGCCCGGCATCAGTTGACGCCGGAGGATTTCAAGCAGCGGTAGAACTTCAGCCCGCCAAACTCAGGGCCTCACAGAAGCCGAGACCCGACAAAAACAGAAAGCCCCTCGAATGAGGGGCTTTCTTCATTTCACATCATCCGGATGAACATCATCCAGGCGGGAACCAACGCTGCTTACTTGGCAATCTTTCTGCGACGAGTTCCAAGACCCGCGCCGAGAAGGGCAAGACCGAACAGGCCGAGCGTACCTGGCTCCGGAACCGAAACGGAGGTGTTGGTATAAGCACCCGAACCACCGGCTTCATTCTCACGGCAGCTGAACAGACGGCAATCTGTGTCGAGAATCGACCAGGTGGCGCCGCCCACATCCAGGAACTCGAGAGCGAACAAGTTGGCGAAGATCATCGAGCCACCGGTAATGTTGCCAGCCGAATCTAGGTAGTAAGTGCCGAGGCCGGCCGTACCGCTGAACGAGTATTCACCGACGGTGAACGTATAGCCGATCAGGTCACCAAAGAGCGCGTACTCGTTGATCTCGTTACCCGAACCATAGCTCTGAGGATCCGCCCAGAGGGAACCCGCGATCGAAGGCACGTCTTCGCAGTTGCCCCAAGAGCACGTTCCGGAGTAAGTCCAGTTCATTGGAACCGCCGCGCTCAGGCCAGGAAGCGCCAGTAGCATCGATCCCAGTACACCCATAACCAGCTTTTTCATTGATTCACTCCGGGTTTCTTTAACCGTCGCGCAGTCGACTGCAGCATCCATGGCAAAAATAAAGCACGATTCGTGCCATCAGTATTAATCATTGCAAGAACAATCCGTTACTGGTACTCGCCTGCAACCCACACGGTCATGGGGACGCAATGTGTCAGCAGTTTCGACAGGAGGATTTATGTAGCCGATGAGATGAAGTGCGTTTTCAAAACGGCTTAGTGCCTTCGCGAGTGGCTATGGCACCCCCACAAGCCAAGCCTTGCCACACCCCGCGGACGCATCCACAGTTCGAATCATGCAATCCGATCCTACCTACGCCCGTTCATTTCGCAGCGCTTTAGGCTCGTTCGCCACCGGCGTTACCGTTGTCACTGCACGCTCTTCCGAAGGATCAGATGTCGGACTGACCGCCAACAGCTTCAACTCGGTGTCGCTCGACCCGCCAATGATCTTGTGGAGCCTGGCGAGAACTTCCCGGGCCCTGCCGGTTTTCATGAGCACCGATTTCTTTGCCGTCCACATCCTTGCGTCTGACCAGGAATCGATGTCGACGCGCTTCTCGCGCGCATCGGCAGATAAGTTCGCGAACCTGCCGATAGATCGCGGGCTGGGCGAAGTGCCGCTGCTGCGGGATTGCTCCGCCCGATTTCAATGTCGCACCGCCTTTCGCTACGAGGGTGGCGATCATATGATCTTCGTCGGGCAGGTTGAGTCTTTCGATCACTCGCCTCGCCGGCCGCTTGTATTCCATGCGGGTCGCTATGCCCATGCAGTGCATGCGGAAAATCCGACCGATCAGAAGCCACTGGGAATCGAACCCGATAGCAGTTTCAGCCAAGACTTTCTGATCTATCTTCTGGGACGCGCTCACCATCAGTTGTTCCTGCAAGTGCGCAGGGAACTCCAGCGACATGACCTGACCGAAGCGGGGTGGTTCGTGCTGAGCCTGCTGGGAGTCTCCAACCGCCGCACCCTCCACGAATTGCAGCAACTGCTTTCATATACCGGTAAGGATGTGAATTACGAACTGGTGGCCGGCCTGGCCGCTGCCGGACTGGTACGCCTTCATGGCCATTATGACCCCCATGCGCAGGTGGAATTGACCGAGTCTGGCCGATCGATCGTGATCGAACTGGTCTCGGCCGCAAAAGCTGCGGAAGCTCACGCCGAACGCAATCTGGACGTGGGCGAGACTCAGTTCCTCAAACGATCTCTGCGTCAGATCATCCTAGACTCGGATACTAGCCCATCAGCCATTCAGCCCAGCAACGCTTCTGATCTCGAATAGCCCCGCGTTGCTCGCAAACCCGGCTTCAGTTCACAGCGGCAGCGCCTCCCCGTACTTGACAATACGTACCCGTAAGTTCCTTGAGCTTGCAGGCTCCAATCCGGACAATGCGTGCCCAACAGTTTCGGCCCAAACCTCATCCATGCTACCCACCCGAGTTATCCATCCTTCTGCACCCGCAAACCTGCGGGTAGGGATCGACCTCGTCCGGGTGAGCCATATTGCGGAATCAGTCGAGAGATTCGGCGAACGCTTCTTGACCAGAATTTTCACATCCCAGGAAATTGCCTACGCGGCTTCGTCCCCCGCTTGCCGGAACGAACGGCTGGCAGCCCGATTCGCCGCCAAGGAAGCGGCGATGAAGGCATTACAGCTAGCTGACGAAGGTATTGCCTGGACAGATCTTGAGGTTGCGCGGCAACCCTCCGGCGACTGCTCGCTGCGCCTGAATGGCGCAGCACAACGCGCCGCGGAACGCGCGGGCACCTATGAACTGGCACTGAGCCTCAGCCATGAGGGTGATTTGGCGACCGCTATCGTCGTGGCCCAGAGAACCATGTCCAGCGAAGTGCACGACGATCTCCCCGTATTTTCCTAACTCCAAGATACTCATGACAGACAGCGACCGCGCGGCGCGCATACGCCGCATTCTGAAAGACCACGGCCGCCTCAGCGCGGATGCCGAAGGACTCACGACCGAGCAGGATCTCTACCAGGCAGGCATGACGTCACACGCGAGCGTCAATGTCATGCTGGCGCTTGAGGGTGAATTCGAAGTCGAGTTTCCCGACCACATGCTGAAGCGCAACGTGTTCAATACGATCAGTTCCATCAGCGCCGCAATCGATGACTTGAACGGTAACTGAGGTCGACAATGACCGGCCGGGTCAGGAGCATCCGTTCATATCGACGCCAGTTCCTCAACACAGGATGGGAACTGTGTTCGACACCGCCAGGCGCGTTCGAACACCCTGCCGCCCTGGCCGCTGCGAATCCCGGCTGGATCAGCATCAGCTCCGCGATGGGCGCGGCCGAGGCGCTGCGTTCGCTCGGCCACTGGTCGCTGACGGATCCGCCCCGTCGCTTCGACGCGCTGGACTGGTGGTTTCGGGTTCGTTTTGCTGCCCCGCCATGCGCCGACGGTGAAAAGCTCGTGCTCGGCTTCGACGGCATTGCGTCCGTCGCCGACGTATGGCTCGACGGCGAGCATCTGCTCGCCAGCGACAACATGTTCCTTGCTCACGAGCGCGCCATTCCGTCTGCGGCCGGCAAACGCGAGTTGATCATCCGCTGCCGGTCGCTCGACACGCTGCTGGCGCAGAAGCGCCCGCGGCCGCGCTGGCGAGCGCCAATGATCGAAAATCAACAACTGCGCTGGTTTCGGACGACGATTCTGGGTCGCACGCCGGGCTGGTCGCCATCCGCTGCGACCGTGGGGCCGTGGCGGGATGTCTGGCTCGAATGCCGGCGCAACGTTGAAATTGGCGCCGTGCAGCTGCGATCACGCGTGGAAGGACACCGCGGGCTGCTAGAGGTCTCGGTCGATCTGACCAGCCTCGGACCTACCATCGAATCATGTTCACTGACACTGCAGCGTGGCACGCATCAGTACGGAAGTGCGCTGACTGCAAACGACGGCGGTCGCTTCAACGGCTGCATTGGTGTCGACAGCCCGAACTTGTGGTGGCCCCATACGCATGGCGAGCCCGCCCTCTATGCGGCGACACTCATCGTTCATTGCGCAGGCGAGACCATCACCGCGGACCTTGGGCCGATCGGCTTCAGATCAATCTCGGTCCGCACCGATAACGGCGATTTTTCCGTCGCCGTCAATGGCGTTGCGGTGTTCTGCCGCGGTGCATGCTGGACACCGATCGACATCGTGCGCTTGCGGGCGGATGAGTCTGTCTATCGTACCGCCTTTGACCAGGTAGTCGAAGCCGGCATGAACATGCTGCGCGTGAGTGGCACCATGGTCTACGAAGACGATGCCTTCCTCGATGAGTGCGATCGGCGCGGTGTGCTGCTATGGCAGGACTTCATGTTTGCGAACATGGACTACCCGGCCGGCGATGCAGCATTCGATAGCTCCGTGCGCCAGGAAGTCATACAGCAGTTGCAACGCTTGCAGTCACGCGCATGCCTCGCGATCCTGTGCGGCAATAGCGAAGGCGCTCAGCAAGCCGCAATGTGGGGTGCATCGCGTGACCTGTGGCAGCCTGATCTCTTTCACAAGACGCTGCCGCAACTGAGTGCTGAATTCTGCACCGACACCACGTACTGGCCGTCGAGTGCCTTTGGCGGCAGCTTCCCACACCAGCCCGACAGTGGCAGCTGCTCTTACTATGGTATCGGTGCGTACTTGCGTCCGCTCGAAGACGCACGTCGGTCAGGGGTACGGTTCGCCTCCGAGTGCCTCGCCTTCGCCAACGTGCCGGAGCCCGGAACGATTGCAACTATGCCCGGCGGCCATGGCCTGCGCGTTCATCATCCGGCGTGGAAAGCGTCGACGCCACGCGATCTGGGCGCAGGCTGGGACTTCGAAGATGTGCGCGACCACTACCTGCGAAGCGTTCTGGGCGTCGATCCCGTTACTCTGCGTTACTCGGATCACGATCGCTATCTCGAATTGAGCCGCGTGATCACCGGCGAAGTCATGACAGGCACCTTCGCTGAATTGCGGCGGGCCGGGTCGACATGCCGTGGGGCACTGGTCTGGTTCTTGCGCGACCTGATGCCGGGGGCCGGTTGGGGCTTGATCGATGCTCGCGGACTGCCGAAAGCTTCCTACTATTATCTGCGACGCGCCCTCCAACCGCGCTGCATCATGTTCACTGACGAAGGCTGCAACGGTCTGTTCATCCACGTCGTCAATGATTCGGCTCAGGAACTCGATGCGCGCATCGAGCTAGCGCTGTTCAGAGACGGTGCGACACCAGTTGGCTCAGGCAGCAGCCGAGTTCGAGTAGGCGCACACCTATCTACCACGATCGTGGTTGCCACACTGTTCGACGGCTTCCGGGATCTCAGTTACGCCTATCGATTTGGCCCGCCGCAGGCGGACATAGTGACCGCACGGTTGGTGGAACAGGAACAGATTGTGAGCGAAGCATTTCATTTTCCCGCTGGACCTCCAAATGTCCGAGCGCACGACATTGGTCTCAGCGCCAGTGCGATTGCCGTCGACGAAACCAATTATGAACTGATGCTGTCGACGCGGAACTTTGCACAGGGGATCCGCATTGAGGCGGCTGGTTACATCGCCGACGACCAGTATTTCCATCTCGCGCCAGGCCACGATAGGAAAGTACGACTACGCGCCCAGAATGATGGGTGTGTCCTGCGCGGTCACGTGAGCGCCCTCAATGCTACGGACGAGGCGCGCATCCAAGTAACGCCCTCAACGATTGGCGCCCATCGTGGCTTGTGCCGATGATCATTGCCCAACGCGGATGCCCACTATACTTTGGCGACCCTGAGCGTCCGCTGTTCGGCTGGCTACACCAGCCGGCCGAACAGCGGGCCTCGATCGGGTTGGTGATCTGCAGTCCGACGGGCTACGAAGCGGTATGCGCGCGCCGCGCCATCAAGCATCTGGCAAGCGATGCAGCTCGCGCTGGTATCCCTGCTTTGCGTTTCGACTATGACGGTACCGGAGACTCGGCTGGTACCGACTTGGATGATAATCGCCTCCGCAGCTGGACGAAAAGTATCGAAATGGCTATCGACGCGCTGCGCTCACATAGTGGCGTGCAGCGCGTCTGCCTTCTGGGCATCCGCCTTGGAGCGACCTTGGCGACGCTCGTTGCTTCCAAGCGGTCCGACATCGATGCGCTCATCGGCGTTGCACCGATCGTAAACGTGCGCACCTATCTGCGTGAGCTGCGAGCCCTTTCGCTCGCACGTCCACGAACTTCACCACCGGACGTCACGGACGGCGACGTGCTCGAAGCCGCCGGCTTCGAAATGACGTTACAAACGCGCGAAGCGTTGCTCGCCGTGGACCTAATGAAGGAGTCGCCACCGCCGTCGCTACGAGTGCTGATCATCGAGCGCGACGATATGCCGAGTAACGACGCGTGGCCACGCCATCTGCAGGCCGCTGGCGTCAATGTCGAGTCTCTGCGACCACCCGGCTATGCCGCAATGATGCTCGATTCGCATGAAGCGCAGCTTCCGACCCGGATCATCGCGACGGTAACGGAGTGGATTATGCGGCTGGCCGGCCCTACTGCGACAATCCTCGACGGTCGCAGCAAGCCACTCCGCACCCGCGCATCGTTCGAGTCACCAAGCGCCAGCAGTTCGGCTCGAGTCCACGAAAGCGCGCAGTTCCTGGACGAACAATGCACGCTCTTCGGCATCGTCAGCGACGCGGAGAACGCACCCGCTGAGCACCCGACACCGTTAGTGCTGCTGCTCAATGCCGGCGCCGTACATCACATTGGGCCAAACCGGCTGTACGTCACGCTTGCCCGGCGATTGGCAGCGCGGGGCGTCCGCGTCCTGCGCATGGATCTATCGGGCCTGGGTGACAGCGCGGTCGCCGAGGGCTACATAGACAATGATGTGTACACACCACGCGCCGAGCAAGACATCCGCACCGCAATCGCCCGCATGCAACAACTCTATGGCGCGAGTGAAGTGCATGCGGTGGGACTGTGTTCAGGTGCGTACCATGGATTCAAGGCCGCGGTGGCTGGCGTACAATTGCGCAGCGTCGTCGCCATCAATCCCCTCACGTTTCATTGGATCTCAGGGATGTCGCTGGCCATCCCCGAGTACCGCGTGGCCTCGCAAATGCGCCACTATCGCAAGATGCTTCTCGAATGGGAGCTATGGAAGCGTTTGCTCACCGGCAACGTCGATCTGGGCGAAGTCATGCATATCCTACAAAGGCGCATTAAGGCAGCCAGCTACAATGTGCTTCGCGAGATCGCGCGCGCGGCACGCATCTCGCTACCCCGCGATCTCGGTAGCGAACTGCTGCGCATTGCTCGTCAGAACACTGACGTGCTGTTCGTATTCGCGCAGAACGAACCCGGGCTCGACCTGCTGCAGGGTGGTGCAGGGTCGGTACTCAATCGCCTGCAACGACGCGAGCTTGTGCAAGTTGTAGTGCTTCAGCAGTCCGACCATACGTTCACCACACATTGGTCGCGCAAGAACCTGCTCGAGGTGCTCACCGCTCACACGCTTAGCTACGCATGCCCGAAAGGAGTAACCGCAGCGCACCCCCTTACCACGAGTACGAACGGCACCTGAGACAATGCGGAAGCACGGACATTGGCCGGCGCTGGACGGACTGCGCGGCATCTCGATCTTGCTGGTGATTGTTCACAACATCGATGCCTTTTCTACCGCCTCGGGCTGGCTGTGGCCCGCACAGCTCCTGGCTCAAGCGGGCTGGATCGGCGTGCAAATCTTCTTCGTGCTGTCGGGTTTTCTGATTACCCTCATCCTGCTCGATACGCGAGATAGCAATAACTACTACCGAGCCTTCTTCGCACGGCGCGCCCTGCGCATCATGCCGCTGTACTACCTCGTACTCTTTGCGGGACTGATTGTACTGCCAGCACTGGTCGAGCTTAGTCCGGAACGTCTCGTGTCGTACCAGCATCAGTTCTGGCTGTGGACGTTCCTGACCAACTGGGCCGAACCGTTCGACAGGACCGTGCAAGGCTTCCCACATTTCTGGTCGCTGGCGGTCGAGGAGCAATTCTACCTGCTGTGGCCGCTACTCATCCGGCGCAGCTCATCGCACGGCGCGCTGGCGCTTTGCGTTGCGCTGATGGTTGCGGCACTGGTCATACGATGCGCGATGCTGTTCTCTGACGCAAAGCCGGAGATGATTTACATGTTCACAATCTGCCGAATGGACGCCCTTGCCGCAGGCGGCTTGTGCGCGCTGCTGTTACGTGCTTCCGGGACGATCCAATACCTCGATCGTCGGCGACACTTGCTTGCACCCTGTGGCTTGGCGCTGGGCGCCGCGGCAGCGCTGTTGACCTCGGGTTTCGCACCTTTCGCTGCGACAACGCTGACCTATGGCCACTCGTTGCTGGCAATTTCCATCGCTCTGATTCTGTTGAGCTTAGTTCTGCCCCCCCCGCCAGGAGTCAGCTCCACGCTGCAACGTCTGTTGGCGTTCGGGCCGCTGCGCTCCACGGGCAAGTACAGTTATGCGATGTATGTCTTGCACATCCCGTTGTTTGCGATCGCAGCGACTCTGCCGCAGTCAGTGCGTACGATGTCGCTGGAACATCCACTGCTTAACACGGTCATTCTCACCGGTTGCTGCTACTTGGCGGGAGCGCTCAGCTACCACGTCATTGAGAAGCCTTTCCTCGCACTCAAGCGGCGCTTCGTCGCTCGTGACACCGTTCGTGCTGGTGCCTCGCAGGAGACCTGAGGACGCGAATGCCCCCCCCGATCACGGCGCACCATACGACATCGATCCGCGCTATGATGCCTCGTTATTTGAAGCCTCGCTCTGCGAGCGAGACTCACGACTGCACGCGGGAATGCGACGAACGTCACATTGCTATCAGCGCCTGTGCTCTCACACTAGCCACGACACCCAGACTGCCTGACAACTCATGATATGAGCGCCAACCTCCTCGGCAACGCTGTCTCTTTCGACCCCAACGCGATTCGGACCATAGCCAACGAAATCGCCGCTAAGCACGCAGCAGATGTAGACGCACAATCCCGCTTTCCGCAAGAGACCGTCGATGCGCTGAAGCGCGCCGGCTTCATGTCGGCGCTGGTTCCGAAGGAACTGGGTGGTGCGGGCTGCTCGATGCGCGAACTCGCAAATTTCTGCGCGACCCTGGCGCAAGCTTGCGCCTCAAGCGCGATGGTTCTGGCAATGCACTATAGCCAACTTGCGTGCCTGGTGCGGCATGGCGCTGAGTCGCCGTTCTTCCGCCGCTACCTACAAGACTTAGTCACCCATCAATACCTGCTCGCATCGATGACCTCGGAAGTCGGGACTTTCGGCGACACACGCTCGAGCATCTGCGCGGTAGAACGCAACAATGGCCGCTTCAAGCTCAACAAGGATGCAACTACCGGTTCCTACTGTGCGTACGCCGACGCGATTCTCGTGACTTGTCGCCGCTCGGCCGATGCACCCGCTTCCGATCAGATACTCGTGCTCGTGCGCAAGACAGACTGCGAACTTACGCAAACTACGTCGTGGGATACGCTTGGAATGCGAGGCACATGCAGCCCGGGCTTCAGACTCGAATCGTCCGGCCCCGAGGAACAAATCGTTCCAGGCTCGTTCGCCGACTCATCGGCTCAGTCAATGGTTCCGTACTCGCATATCCTTTGGGCTTCGCTCTGGTATGGCATTGGTGCCGATGCCGTCGGTCGCGCCGCAGCCTTCGTGCGGGCCGATGCGCGCAAGAAACCAGGTACAGTGCCGCCGATGGCGACGCGTCTCGCGCAGGTGTCAACCGAACTGCAGGCGGTGCGCCACAACTGGCTGTCGCTCGCCGACGAGTTCGACGCCATCAATGGACAGCCCGACGGCTTACAGGAGCTGCTATCGATCGGTTGGGCGCTCAAGACCAACAACCTCAAGATCAACGTCTCCGAGGCCGTACCGCAGATCGTGCATCACGCATTACAGATCATCGGCATCATGGGGTATAAGAACGATTCAAGATTCAGCCTCGGACGTCAGTATCGCGACGCGCTGTCCGGCGCGCTGATGATCTCCAATGAACGCATCGCGGCGAAGAACGCCTCGATGCTGCTCGTCTTCAAGGATGAGTGAGCTCATGTCCAAGCAAGGCGACCGTTTCGATTCACAGGAACTGTTCGATACTCTTGTAGCGCACGGGCACATCGTTCCGGTCGGCGTGCAAGGCGCGTTTGGCCGTGGTGCGCAGTTCGAGGACGTGCTAGAGCGCTTCAACGATCTAGTGAGCGACATCGCACGCGACGATGGCGCCGAGACGCGGGCATTCCCGCCCATCGTCAATCGCAAGGTGATCGAGAAGAACAACTACATGGAATCGTTTCCGCATCTGTGCGGCACGGTGTTCAGCTTCTTCGGCAAGGAACTACAGGCACGCGAACTGGCCCAGAAAGCCGCGAGCGGCGAGCCTTGGGGCGAGTACCTCGGCATCACCGACGTATGCCTCACTCCGGCCATCTGTTATCCGCTCTATCCGACGCTCAAGGGTGTGCTGCCCAAAGGAGGCCGGCTATTTTCGATGCTCGGCTGGGCCTATCGGCACGAACCTTCCGCCGAGCCGACCCGGATGCAATCGTTCCGCATGCGCGAATTCATCCGCGCCGGCAGCGCCGGCGAGGTGGTCGAATGGCGTGACATGTGGCTCGAGCGCGGCCTGAAACTGTTGCGCTCACTCGGCCTCGAGGCGAGCTCCGACGTAGCCTCCGACCCGTTCTTCGGCCGCGGCGGGAAGATGATGGCGGCGAATCAGAAAGAGCAGCGGCTGAAGTTCGAGGTTCTGATCCCTGTCATCTCGCGCGAGAATCCGACCGCCTGCTGTTCGTTCAACTTCCACCAGGACCACTTCGGCTCCAAGTGGGACATCCGCACCAGCGATGGCGCGGTGGCCAACACGGCCTGTCTCGGCTTCGGCCTGGAGCGCATCGTCATGGCGCTGTTCAAAACGCACGGTATGGAGATCGCGCGCTGGCCGGCCGACGTGCGCCGGCTGCTGTGGCCCGTGCGTCCACTCGCTTGAGCCTCCTCAGCGTCATCGGCGGGCTCGACCCGCTCGCGTACACCCGTCATGCCCTGCATGGCGAAGAACGCATCTGGGTCGAGAAGAACTGCTACATAGATCTGTGGATCGAGCTACTGCACGCGATGCGCCTCGAGCCGCTCGCCATGCTGCCGTTCACCGCCGCAGTCGACTTCGAGGACGATCAGTGGACCTTCTACAAGCCCTCGCATGAGGAGCTTCGCGAGCTGTACGGCGTCGATGTGCAGGAGCTGACGGTCTGGCGCACACTGCTGGAGCACGTACTCGAGCATACCGCCGCCGGCCGTATGGTGAGCACGGAGGCGGACGCGTTCTGGCTGCCTGACACCGCCGGCACCGACTATCGCCGCCAGCACACCAAAACCACGATCGTAATCAACGAAATCGACGTTGAGGCACGCACCCTGCGTTACTTCCACAATGCCGGCTACTACTCTTTGGAAGGCGAGGACTTCGTGCAGACGTTCCGGCTCGATGCGGCCCCGGACCCGGCGTTCATGCCGCTATTCGCGGAATTTGTGCGTGCGGAAGGCATTGTGCGCCGGCCGACCGAGCAGCTGGTCGCCCTGTCTTTGCAGCTATGGCAGCGGCACTTGCAACGCATCCCTGCGACCAATCCGATCCCGCGTTTCCGCAAGCGCTTCGATGGCGACCTGGAGCACATGCAGCAGCGTGGCCTGCCCTACTATCATGCGTGGGCGTTCGCTTCGATCCGCCAGGTCGGCTCAGCATTCGAGCTGGCCGCACTGAACCTGCAATGGCTAGGCGCGAACGGCGTCGCCAACCTCGAGCGTGCAGCGGATTCGTGCATGGAGATCGCGACGCTAAACAAGGCCTTCATCCTGAAAGCAGCGCGTGCGGTAAACGCGCGCCGCGCGTTGGACAGCGCAGCGACGTTCGGTGCCATGGAAGGCGCATGGGAGCGCGCCATCTCGGTTCTCGGCGAACGCGTCGGCCGGGAGCGCCAGCTCACCTAATTCCGAACCGGCGCAACCAGCGCGGCCAGCGATCACCCAGGCCGAGTTCGACTTGCAGTGCCTGGATGCGCCCGAGGCTCGCAGCCGACAACCGGCCGCCCGGCACCTGGCCGAAATTCGACTTGGCCTGCGACAGGGACTTGGTTCCCATGATCACCGTCGACACTTCGGGGAAACTGAGCGGATAGCGGACCGCGGCCTGCACCATCGAGCCAGCCTCCTGCTCCAGGAAGCGGAAGCGCTCGACCTGCTCCACGGTGCGCTCGATCTGTTCACGGGTCCACCTGTGGCGCTGGTCCGCCGGATCGGGGAACGTTGCATCGCGCTTGAACTTGCCGGTGAGGAAACCCTCACGCAGTGCAGAGCGGACGATGATCGCCTTGCCGGCTTCATGCAACTTGCCCAGGCGCGCCATGAATGGATCGGGCTGCAGCAGATTGAAGGCGACCTGAAAACCATCCAGGTCCACGCGCCCGAGCACGAAGTCAATGTCTTCGACCGTGTACAGCGATACGCCGATGAAGCGCACCTTGCCTGCCTTGCGTACCTCCGCCAGTTCATCGAACAAGCCCGCGTCCTTGCCGCTCGGCACCCAATGCAACTGATAGTAATCGATGACATCGGTGCGCAGATCGGCGAGCTGGCGCTCCAGCGTCGCGGTGAGCCCTGCATCCTGCCCCGAATATTTGGTGGCCACGATCCATTTCGATCGGCGGCCTTCGAGGAACTCGCCCAGCACGCGCTCCGACTCGCCGTACACGGCCGCGGTATCGACGAAATTGCAGCCCAGTTCCTCGGCGCGCGCTAGCACTCGCAGCGACTCGCTCTTGTCAACCGCGCCGTAGCCCTGGCCTCCGATCGCCCAAGAGCCGAAGCCGACCTCGGATACTTTCAATCCCGTGCCGCCGAAATCCCTGAACCGCATGCCCGAACCACCTGCGTTTGCATCTGTGTCGTCACTCGTCGAAGTCGTCATGTCAGCCTCTGGCGACGTGCGAATCAGCCGCCGGGCGGCCAGCGCACTGACTCCCGCCGCGGCGGCACCGATCAGCAAGGATCGTCGTCTCATCCGGATCACCTTGGGTCAGATATCTTCGTCGGCCTGGGTGAGATACCACGCCAGGCCCTCAAAACTGCCGCGTGCCGCCTCCGGCACGCTCGCATACAGCCAGCGCCGATCGCGCTCGATGAACTGGACGCTGCGCAGCGCGGCCGCCAGCACGGCATCACCGCATGCCTGGATGGACACGATGGCGGCGCCCAGCTTGATGCTCTGCAGGCACAGCAGCAGCAAGCCGTCCCGCACGTCCGCCCTGGTACCGATGCTCAGGAAGTCTTTCACGATCAGCTGATCGCCAATCAGCTCGCAAACGAAGTATGTATGTAGCGCGTCGCGATCACGGTGGCGGATCACGAACGTCCGATACTGGTGTCCCGGCTGCGCGCCGAAGCGCCACTGCAGAAATTCTCGACTACGCACGCCGATCGACCGGGAGCTCTTGTCCACCTGCTGCCACAGCTCGTCGAAGCGAGCATCGAATCCATCGTGCCATGCGCCGCGATTGCGTGAGAACACGAGCCGCAGCTTCATCGAAGCAACGTCGAGAACGTCCGAGGCCGCAGCGAGGGGACGGGCCAGCCACTGCGGCATCAGCCGGCGCAGATAAACGGCCGCGCGCAACACACGCGCGTAGCGAACGAGCGCGAGCTCGTACTGAGCACCGAGCCGCTTGAAGATCGGAATGGCCTTGGTGTGCGGGAGACCATAGAGGAAGGTCATGGTCGCAGTCGCACGCTCCCTGCCTTGCCGCTGCAGTTGCAACGCCGGGGAAGCCGAACGATGCTGCGGGTGGACCACGAAGTCGACCAGCACACCGGCAAACACCGACTCTCCACGCAGTAGCCAGCGACGGCAGCCGACCCCGAGGAACCCCAGGGGCGGGCCGCTGGCGTCCTGCCGCATGAAATTGATCTGTCCCTCGCCTTGCGGGTTGACCTGATAGAACCAGCGGTACCTGGCAACGTCGCGCTCGGCCGAGCTGCTGCCGAAACCGCAATCGCGCCACAGTTCGATCGCCTTGGCGCAATCTTCAGCCGCAACACCCGCATAAACCTGATATGCCCCGGCAGAGGCCGAGACAGCGCCGGTGTTCGTGCCGGGGATCATGGCGTGCAGGTGCCGCGCACCTTCATACCTGCAGGTGCAGCTCGATGATCTCTTCCATGAGCACGGGTGGACGGTGCAGATACTGCGTCGTGCGCCGTTTGGCTTCGATGTCGTCGTAGATGAACTGGGCCTTCTCGGTGCTGATCTGCAGCACCTCGCCCAGCTCGCTCGCCGACACATCGTGATTGCGAGCCCACAGCGCCAGATCCATCTGCTGGTACGGCAGCGCGAAGTAGAACTCGTCCTGGCCCTGCGGCAGGCTATAGGTGTCTGTCGTTGGCACCGCGGACGTGATGCGCTCGGGCAGGCCGAGATGCCGCGCAAGCGCATACACCTGTGACTTGTAGAGGTGCGCGATCGGCTTCACGTCGGCAGAGCCGTCGCCATTCTTCACAAAAAAACCCTGGTCGTACTCCAAACGATTGGGCGTGCCCACGACCGCGTAGTTGAGTCGGTCGGCGTGGAAATACTCGAGCGTCTTGCGCAGGCGTTGTTTGAAATTCGTCGCGGCGACGATCTGCAGGTAGTCCTGCAGGTTGAGGCGCTCCTCGCGCCGCTCGCCGCTGGGCCCGACGGCGATCAGCTTGAAATGGTTGAAGCGTCCTTCAGTGCCGCCCGAGATCACGATGTTCATGCGCCACCCCTCGCCGTATTCGGGGATGGCACGGCGGATCGCCTCGTCACGCCACTTGTAGCAGCCGATGCCGACTAGCGCCGGCGCGATGTCCTGCACTTCGTACCGCACGCCGAGATGCTTGGCCAGTGCCACGCCGCGCAGCGAGCTGTCTTCAGAGGAGTCGCGCTCCGGCAAAACGAGCGCGTACACACGCTCCTTGCCGACGGCACGCACCGCCAAGGCGATCGACGCCGAGCTGTCGATGCCGCCGGAAATCGCCACGACGAGGCCGCGCTTATGCAATACGTTGGCGGTCATCTCACGCAGCTTGTTCGCGATCTTGGTCGCTTCCGCTTCCAGGTCGAGGTTCAGCACCGCCCAGGACAGTCGTTGTCGGGTACTCACGTCTTACTTCCTCTGCTTGAGTTCGGCGCGTCGCAGCTTGCCCGTCATGGTGCGAGGCAGGCTGTCGACCATCTCCACGAATTTTGGAATCTTGTAGGCAGCCAGACGCTGACGGCAATGAGCCTGTACCTGCATCGGGCTCAAACTGGCCCCGGGCACCGGCACGATGAAAGCCTTGATTGCCTGGCCCAGCCTCTCATCGTCGACACCTGCCACCGCAATTTCCTGCACCTGCGGCAGTTCGGCTATCACGTCCTCGATATCCTGCGGATGCACGCGATGTGCACCGGTCTTGATCATGTCGCTGCGGCGGCCGGATAGGTAGAGATAGCCGTCCGCGTCGAGCGAACCCATGTCCCCGGTATTGAGCCAACCATCGTGCTTCACCGCGGCAGTCGCGACATCGTTACACCAGTAGCCGAGCATGACGTTCGGCCCTCGTACCCATATGCTGCCGACTCCGCCGGTATCGAGCACGGCGCCATTCTCGCCACGCACTTCGATATCGACTCCCGCAATCGCACGACCGACTGATCCCAGTTTCCGATCGAGCATGTGCGGCGGCAGATAAGTCAGCCGCGCCGTTGCTTCGGTCTGACCATACATCACGAACACTGCCGCACCCGGCAGGGCCTCGCGCAGTTTTTGCGTCAGGGCCGGCGACATCGCACCGCCTGCTTGCGTCACGTAGCGCATCGCGGCGAGATCGTGATCCGCGAGCTTCACTCGCGACAGCAACAAGGCGAACGTCGAAGGCACACCGGCGAAGCCCGTCGCACGCTCCCGCGCGATGCTAGCGACCACGATGTGTGGATAGACCAGATTCTTCTCCAGCACCAGCCGGGCACCCACCTGCACATGGGTATGCAGCACGGAACTGCCGTACGAGTAGTAGAACGGCAGTACCGTGACGATGCTGTCGTCGCCGGTAAGCCCGAGATATTGCACGATCGCTGCCGCATTGCTTGCCAGATTCGCCTGGCTGAGCACGACACCTTTGGGCTGACCGGTCGTGCCGGAGGTGTACAGGATGCAGGCCGGCGCATGCTCGTCAACGGCACGCGGCGGCGCGTGCTCGGCACTCAGCGTCAATCCGAAAGGGCTGCGCGGATTTCCCGTGCTGCGCCAGTGCCGGGCCGCTGCCACGCTCGCTCGTGCTGCAAGCGTCGCTTCGTCATTATCCGCATCGGTCAGCACAAACGATGCCTCGCAGTTTGCGAGCCAGGCCTCGAAATCACGCAGCTTGGCCGCAGCGTTCAGCAGCACGGCCACACCACCGGCCATCAGCACTGCGTAGTAGGCCGCGGCGAACTCGGCGCTGTTCTGCATAATCAGTACGACACGCTCGCCGTCCTGCAATCCCTGCGCACGCAGCTCGCGCGCGATGGTGCCCGCTTGCTGCAGCAACTGCTCATAGGTGACTGTCGCAGCACCGTCCTGGATTGCCGTGGCCTGCGGAACGCGCGCCGCCGTCTGCAGCAGATTTCCGACGAGCGTGGGGAATCCAGACACAGGCGCAACCTCTCTACCGCGCCGCCTGCTTGCGTTCGACGAAGGCGACCACGTTGTCGACCGCGTCCAGGTTGTCCGGCACCATCTCGTCGTCGGCGATCTTGATGGCGAACTTCTCCTCCAGGAACATGATCAGCTCGAGGATACCGGTCGAGTCCATCGCGCCGCTCTGCATGAGCGATTGGGCATCGGCGAGCTTCGAGGGATCCTCGGTGAACAGATAGTTCGTCAGGATGAAATGACGGACTTGTTGTTTGATCGACATGAACACGGCCCTTGCACGTTTGGTTGAGCTTCTGGTGACGGACGATGGGTGACAGCGCGGTTGTAACCAGCTGGCGTCTTGGATTCAGTTATGCGCCGCGGCGGCGCTGGCGAGGCCGGCATTGTATGCCGCGGCCGCCTCGCCGCGCTTCAGGAACAGCTCCTCTACCAGCATCGTCGAGAGAATCCCCACGAAGGCCATGTTGTCGGCGAAGCCGATGGCACGTCCGGCGCGACATTTCGCCAGCAGCCGCTGTACCGCGGAGCCGTCGAAATATCCCGCGCTGCCGAGACGTTGCGGACTGAGCAGTTCCTCGACCCAGGCGGGCGCCCGGCCGTCCTTAAAAAACGATTGAATGTCCGGTGAGCGGTAGGGCTGCTTGACGCGCCCACCCACCTCCGGCGGCAGCAGGTGCGCGAACGCCCGACGCAGGACCGCCTTCTCCTTGAGCCCGCGCAGCTTGTAACGCGCTGGCAACTGGTTGGCGAATTCGACCACTCGATGATCCAGGAATGGCACTCGTCCTTCGACCGAATTGGCCATGGCCACGCGATCACCCTGGGACGACAGCAAGTAGCCGAACAGCAGGGTCTGCGCCTCCACGAACTGGTCACGACTGAGTCCAGACCAGCGCGCGAAATCCGGCGGCAGCATTTCTGAAAGCGCCGCTTCAGGAACGCACCCCGCCATCTGTGCCTGCACATCCCGCGACAGGAATGCGTGCAATCGCCGCGTCGTGACCCAACGCTGCGAGTGACCATAGAACGGCGAATCGACGTCGCGCAGGCCCTGGCCGAAAAACGATTCCGCGGAAGCGGCGCTGCCGACCGGCGAATGACGCAGGTACGGATACAGGCGCCTCAGCAGCTGCGGACGCGAGCGCGACTCGGGCCGACGGGCCCAGAAGCGGCGGATCTGCGCCTCTTTGAACAAGTCATAGCCGCCGAACACTTCGTCCGCGCCCTCGCCGCTCAACACGACTTTGAAGCCGCAGCGCCGCACGTGCTCCGAGAGAATCATCAGCGGCACCGGCCCGGTGCGCACGATCGGCGTCTCGGTGTGCGCGATCAGCCGCGGGAAAGAGGCGGCGATATCACCGTGCGTACAGCGTACGGACGTGTGTTGCGTGCCCAAGTGCCGCACCATGATTTGCTGATGCGAGCTCTCATCGAACTCAGCGTCGTCGAACACCACCGAGAACGTGCGCAGCGGCACATCGGAGCGCGTCCGCACCAAGGCCGCAATGATCGAGGAGTCGAGCCCACCGCTCAGATAGGCGCCCACCGGCACGTCGGCCCGCAACTGCAGGCGCACAGCATCCGACATCAGCTCGCGCACCTGTTCGGCGGCCTCGTCGAACGAAAGGCGCGAGCTATCGGCGGCGGCCGGATGCGACCAGTGCCAGTAATGCACCAGTTCCTCGCGCTCGCCCTCCAGCTTCAGCATGCAACCCGGCGGCACGCTGCGAATGCCGGCGAAGACCGTGCGCTCGCCGACCGTCGACCAGAAGGTGAACACTTGGGCGAGGCCGTCTACATCCAGCCGGCGGGGCTGGCTGCTCACGGCGAGGATGGCTTTGATTTCCGATGCGAACAGGATCCGCCGGCCGTCACGCTGCACGAAAAGTGGTCGGATACCCAGGCGATCCCGCGCCAGCAGCAGTCGCCGGCGCCTCGAATCCCACAGCGCGATCACGAATTGCCCGTTCAGGTGATGGACGAAGTCATCGCCGTACTCTTCGTAGGCATGCACGATGGTTTCGGTGTCAGACTGCGTCCGGAACACGTGGCCGGCCCGTTCCAGGGCGGCCCTGATCTCGATGAAATTGAAGATCTCGCCGTTGAACACCGTCCACACGGACTGGTCTTCGTTGGCGATCGGCTGGTCGCCGGAGGACAGATCGATGATGCTCAGGCGCGCATGGGCGAGGCCGACCGGGCCTTCCTGCAGGTAGCCAAAACCGTCCGGACCGCGGTGCGCGAGCGACTCGATCATCTGGCGCAGTTGCCCACGATCGCAGGGCTGCGCATCAGGCAAGCTGAGAATTCCGGCGATTCCGCACACGAGGCAACGACGCTCCAGACGCCAAACACTCCCGCAGCCGCACCCAGGCGCCGCCGCAGGCCTATGATTCATACTAGCGCAGGCCCCGGTGTATCTGTCGTGACTGCCCTCACAGCGACCAGGATGCGAAGAAGCAGACCGCCGACTCGACTTCGAACTCGTCCGATAGAGGCACGAACGGGACCGGCCCCGAGCGGAACAGCCCGCCGATTCTCGCTCCGCCCCACGTCCCCATCCGTCCAGACCATGGCCTCGACAGCTCGAGCTGCACGCCGGCGGACTGAGCCGGCAAACGCTCACCGCGCGCCAGCGCCGCAGCAGCGAGCGCAAAGATCGTGACCTCTGCACTGGCGGGTTCCACTTGCAGGCTCACCCCCGGCTGGATATCGACAAGCTTCGGAGTACCCTGCCCGCCACAGCGCCAGCGCAGCGTCGCTACACCGTGCCAACCCACCTGCGCCAGCAGCCGCCGCGCTCCATGGGCGACGCTGATCTCGTCGCTCGAGTTCGCGGCGCCATTGGCAGCACCGTCCTGCGGCCCGCTCCAGAGGTAGTACTGCAAGCTACCGTGATCGGCCACGCAAGTCAGCTCGCGGTAGACCGTCTGCACATCGTCGTACTCGTCCTCTGCGGCGCTGGTCGGCACTCCGGCTCGTTGCGCGGCATCGCCGAGAGCATCGATGCCTCGATGCGGTGCGTACACTGCATCCGGTATCAGTAGCTTCGGTCGCAGCCCGTCCGGACCTGAGGCGATGAAGGCATGCGCCAGCGCACTACCCATCGGCAACACCACGTCGGTCTCTTGCAGGTCAGTGCGCTCGAGCAGCCAGGCGGCCAGATCGGCTCCATCGGTGATCGCGATCTCCCAGCGCAGCAGCCTCGGCGGCACGTCTGCGGTGCGTGACTTGAGCCGCACCGCCCCTTGCGCAGCGAGTGTAGGCGCTTGCGCATCGTGCGCCATCGTCCCGACGAACAATACCGAAAGCGGCTGTTTCGACGCAGTTCGCTCACACGCGGCGCAAGCGCTCGCCGCGAAGGTACGCACCGTTCGATTCGCAGCCAGTAGTGTTTCGACGCAACGCTGGCCGATGCTGGAAGGCAGCCACTCGAAACTGGAGTTGTACTGTACGAGCGTCGACGCTTTGCGCTTGTACGGCTCGTCGCCGCGGCTGAAGTCTATCCAAGCCAACCCGCTGCGCCGCGCATACGATGCGAGCGAAGCGAGCAGCAGGCTCCCCGGCGAACACTTCTCGTAAGCGGCATCGAAAGCGGGTTTGTAATAGATAATGGTGTCGCGCGAACGAAACCCCAAATGCATCGCTACGATGATGCCGTCCAGGCGCAGCAGCGAAAGCACGACGCGCCCTTTGCGGGCTGCACTAGTCACCAGTTCGCGGTAGAACTGCTGATTGCTCAGCTTAACGAACAGGCTCGGGTAAGCCGTGTTGCGCCAGCGCTGCTCATGCAGGCGAAACAATTCCGGCAGCAGCTCCAGGATCGTCACGGGCTCCAGGCAGTGCTCGACCTCGACCCGACCAAGCGCCTCCAGCCGCCGCAGCTTGCGCCTGACGTCGCGACCTTCCTCGACCTCGCGCGCGCGGGCGCCATCATCTAGGCGCAGCCTCGGGCAGACACTCGATCGGCGCCACTTGATGCCGCTCATCCCTGCCGTGCGCGCCTGCTGCAGCAGATGCAGGCCAAGCAGCGAGAACTCTGGGACTTCGTCGAACTTCGCCCGACCGCCGGCCGCGACCTTGGCAGCCAACGGTCGCAGCAGCGAGTGCAGGATCGACGGCATACCGTCGGCAACGATGAACAGCGAGTAGTCAGCATGCTCTTCGCCGACGAAACGAATCTCGCCGGCGCCGCGCCCGCCGTCCGACTCGATGCGCTCGTATAAGGGAGCCGCCCCGACCAAGCGTCCGGCGCAGCGCGCCACGACCAGGAACAAACGGTCTTGCGGCCGGGCGAAGCAACTCCACCACGAGGCCAGCCATTCGTACGACTGGAACACGGTGGCGTCCGGGCAGGCATCCACCAGCTGTTGCCACTCGTCCGGTTCCACCGACGCAACACTGTCCAGAACCGTGACCTCGATCTGCGGCGTATTGACAAAGCTCGACATACAATTGCCTAAGAAGTCCTTTGGCGGATCGTACTCATTGCACGTCCTCCCAGTCAGATGCGCAGCGCGGATCAGCCCGTGACCCGCCGCGGCCGGCTGCTCACTGTCATTACGGTCGTCATCGTGGTGGCCGCCGTCCTGTTCGTCGCCCTGCCTCAGGACCGCGCAATCTTCCGCGTGATCGAAGACAGCGGACATGCTCCCGCGTTCGCTATTCTCACTTTCGCTCTCGCGTATCACTTGCGCTCCCGTGCCAACAGCCGGGCGATCGCCGCGGCGGTCGCCCTCTGCCTCGCACTGACCACCGAAGCTGCACAACGCTTCGTGACCTACAAGGATCCTTCGCTACACGATTTGTTTTTCGACGGAGTCGGCATCCTCGCAGGCCTTTGCCTGGCCTCGAGAGTCCATGAGGCCGGCTTCGCGTCGCGCCGGTTCTTTCTGGTGGCGTTGATTGCCGTAGCGCTCACTCCGCTCGCCTGGTGTCTGGCTGCCTATGCCGACCGCGGCGGGCAGTTCCCGGTGATATTCCGTTTGAAGTCACCCTTGGACTTATACTTCGTGCAGCGCACTCCCACTATCGGCACAGCCGAGTTGCTTCACATATTCCGCGGCACACGCGCTCTGCCTCTGCCTCTCACCCGCGGCGCCGGCATCGCGCTCGATGAGCCCTATCCGGACTGGAGCGGCTGGCACATTCTCGCCGTCGATATCGAAAATGCAGCACATCGAAACGTCCGCGTTCGATTACGGGTACATGACCGAATCCACGATCAGAGTTACGAGGATCGATATAACGCCGCGCTCGAGCTGCCGGGCGCGCAACGCCGGATTTTCCGCTTCTCCGTCGAGCAGATCGCTGCGTCGCCGGCGAATCGCACCCTCGACCTGCGTAGTATCGCCGGCGTCGGACTGTTTGGCTTGGACGCCGCGCAGATTGATCAGCCGCCGCTGCTGCTGCACGGCGTGTGGCTCGAGTGAGCGAACGTCGAATCTTCTTACAACCTCACATGATCCGCTTCGCGCTGGCCGCTCTGCGTCAAACCAAAGGGCA
Organism: Povalibacter sp.; assembly: GCF_036735925.1. Taxonomy (NCBI): domain Bacteria; kingdom Pseudomonadati; phylum Pseudomonadota; class Gammaproteobacteria; order Steroidobacterales; family Steroidobacteraceae; genus Povalibacter; species Povalibacter sp. The sequence continues at coordinate 58,740 of NZ_DAINNK010000001.1, read as the reverse complement.
TTACCGCAACCTGTTGCTTCCCTGCGCTGCGCGCTTGCGGTATTAGGATCGTCGCATGCAAACCTCGAAAAGTGACGCGATCCGGCTGCCCGAACTCGACCTGCTGCGCTTCATCGCCGCGTTCGCGGTCACGCTGTATCACTACGTTTCCTCCTATGTGTCGGCCACGGATCTGGAACGCAGTGGCTTGGCCGGCCTGTCCGCGATGACTCGCTACGGCTACCTTGGGGTCGACCTGTTCTTCATCATCAGCGGCTTCGTGATCCTGTGGAGTTCGCTCGGTCGCGGACCCGTGCAGTTCGTCATCTCGCGCGTGAGCCGGCTCTATCCTTCGTTCTGGGTCGGCATGGCGCTGACCGCCATCTGCATTGCCCTGCTCAGCCCGCTCGCGCCCGACGTCGATACCGCGCCGCTCGACCTGCGCACGCTCGCGGCCAACGCGACCATGGTGCCCTCTATCTTCGATGCGCGGCTGATCGACGGCGTGTACTGGACGCTCGAGATCGAGATTCGTTTCTACGCGCTCATCTTCCTGCTGCTTGCCTTGCGCCAGATGAGCCGAGTCGAATGGTGGCTGTATGCGTGGCTCGCCATAGCAATCGCTGCGCGCTTGTTCCATCTGCCGTGGATCGTCGACTACTTCGTGCTCGATCCATACGGTCCGTTCTTCGCTGCCGGTTGTCTCTTCTACGTGCTGATGTCGCGGGGTTTCTCCATCGCACGACTGCTGTCACTACTGGTCGCTGCCGGCGCAAGCATGTGGGTGTCGGTGACACAGCGCTCGCAGTTCATCACGCCCGATGCTCTGTCCGCGTGGGTAGTGCCTATCCTCGTCGCGACCTTCTTCGCGGCGTTTGCGTTCATCGCCATACACCGCCGCGATTCGACAACAGGCGCATCGCCCATCGCATCCCAGCTCGGCGCTTTGACATATCCCCTGTATCTTGTACATGCCATCGTGGGCAAGCTCGTTTACGAGGCGCTGGCACCCGTCCTCGGCGTACCGGCAAGACTGACCTTGATTTGCGTGCTGGCTCTGGGTGTCGCCTACGTGATCGCAGTGACCGTCGATGTTCCCGGGCGGCGGGCGCTGCAGCGCTTGCTGCAGCAACTGGTCCACCGCATCGGCCTTGCGCAACCGACATCGAAGGCCAACTCGCCTACCTGAGTCGATCGCGCTCGACAGCGTCGCGCATGGGCCGACAGCGGAGTTCTGTGACGCAGTTCCGCTTTTGCTGTTCGCGTAAGCGAGCCTCTGTCGCGGTGCCGCGACGCGGAGCTTTGCTTTCATGCTCGCACTAGGCGGCCTTTCAGTAAGTTCCTTATCTACGTGGGATGCAGCGAAGCCCTATTCTCGCATCGCTTATGTCCGGTACGTCGCGCGCTGTTGCCGTCGGGCGACGCGTTGCGGGATCCGACCCCGGTGAATTAGCCTGCCGCGAACGATATCGGCGGGCGCCTCCAGGGTCGACGCTTGCGACCGGACACTGGATGACTGGCGTCAGGTGCTCCCTCCAACAACAGCGAGAGTGACGGAATGAGAATGAGATTGTCTAGCAGTCAATTGATCGCGCGCGCAGTGCGCACCTTGTTCGCGGCCGCTGCCGCGCTGACCATGTTCGGTGCCCACGCAGGGCAGATCGACAGCATTAGCGGCACGGTCGCCAACGGTCAGACGATCGTCATCAACGGCTCTGGCTTCGGCAGCAAGGCCAATGCCAAGCCGCTCTACTACTGGGACTTCGAGAACGGCACGGCGACCTCGCCGCTCAGCCGCAACTCGTTCGACGGCGGTGTGCGCGGCGCGTTGTCGACCGCGACTTCGCTCAAGCCGCTCAACTCGAGGGGCATTCTCACCATCGACGTCGCCGGTCAATCCGACGCGATGGGTCCGGATGGTGTGCCCTTCTCCTCGAACTCGCTGTACGTGTGGGCGAAGAAGTACTACGAGTTCAACATCGTCACCGATGCCGCCTCCAATGGCCTCAACCTGAAGTTCTTCCGCTTGTGGTACCCGTACACGCACAACGTCTACTCGAGCTATGCGGGCGGCAGCGGCGGCGCGAACAGCGGACGCGTCGTGGCCGAAATGACGGGCACGGCAACGACGTGGTTCCAGCTGCCGCACCAGTCGGACAAGTGGATCATCGACGAATGGGAGTATCGTGCCGGCAGCATCGGCGCGGTCGATGGAATCCTCAACTACACTCGCGGCGGCATCTCTGCCTTCCCGCGCGCTAACCGCATCCAGATGCGTACGTCGTCATATCCGAACTCGTACAGCGTCCTGTACTTCGACCAGATTAGCAACAACCAGCTGAGCGCCGGCAAATACCTGCATTTTGATGCCATCTACGTCGATGACACCTGGCACCGCGTGGTGATCAGCGATGAGGCGACCTGGCAGAACATCGTCTACGGCAGCGGCGGCACCGAGCGCAGCCGTGAAGTGCAGATTCCGATCACCTGGAGCGACTCGCGCATCGAGATCTCGGTGCGTCAGGGCGGCTACAGCAGCCTCACCGGCAAGTATCTGTACGTCATCGGAGCCGACGGCAACCCGGTGAACAGCAGTGGCTTCCGCATCGGTGACGCGAGTACCAATCCCCGTCCGCCGAGTTCGGTCTCTGTACAGTAACAGTCGAAAGAGGCAGTGCCCGTCAGACATCGGGCACTGCCTGCGTCCCGCGCAGCTCTCGTCTCCTTTCGCAGGTTCACGATGACTCCATTTGCCCGCCTCCCGATGCGCTGGCTCGCCGCGCTGGCTATGTTCGCCGCAGGCATCAGCCATTCCGCCCCCGAACCTGAGTCGCTGTGCTCGCGCGCCGTGACGATCTTCTGCAGCGGCTTCGAGGAAGGCAGCTTTGGCATCTGGGATGACTACGATGGCAATCCGGCGCCGTGGAACACGCTTGTGCTCGAACCCGGCCCGCTTTCCCTGAGCGACAACACCGTCGCCCGCGTCCGCGTGCCCGAGGGCCGCGGCGGCCACGACGTGGTGAAGATCCTTCCGAGCCAGCACGATCGGCTGTTCGTGCGCTGGTATCAGAAGTGGGAGAGCGGCTACGACTTCAACGCCGACAACCACGGCGGCGGCTTCCACGCCGGGCATCGTGACTACATGGGGCGCTCCGGCAATCGCCCGACCGGTTCCGACTGGTTTTCGGCGTGGATGGAGCCCGTTAAGGGCCGCCTCAATCTCTACGCGTACTATCGCGGCATGTACCAGGACTGTGCCGACCCGAACGGCTCCTGCTGGGGCGATCACTTCCCCTGCTTCCTCGATGACGGCGGCTACTGCAAGAAGCCCGAGCATCGCGAGCGCATCATGCCACCGCTGCTGCAAACCAACCGCTGGTATTGCCTCGAAGTCGAAATGAATGCCGGCACGCCGACCTCCACCGAGGCGGGCGCCAACGGCTCGCTCAACTACTGGATCGACGGCGTCGAGTACGGACCTTGGACCGGCCTATGGTTTCGCACGACATCAAATCTGAAGATCAACATCTTCAGCCTCGGCCTGTTCTTCCACAATACGCACACTTCGGCCGGACACATGTACGACAACATTGTCGTATCAACAGAGCGCATCGGCTGCTTGGACTCCCCGCGTCCCAACGCGCCCAGCAGCCTGACTGCAAACTAGGCCGACGTAAGACAGATCGACACTCTCACTGCGCGACAGCGCGTCCGCGCAGCTTCAGTACTTCGTTCGATAGTAGGCGTCGCCACGGATGGTGTATAACGCGCGCGTTTTCAATCAATGTCGCGCGTAATGAAATCCGGCCTTATTGCTCTCGCACGCAAGTACGCACCCTCCCTTTGGGAAATAGTCGTTACGATTCGCGTCAAGCTGACCCCGATCCGCCGCTACATCGAGAGCAAACTGATTCCCGCCGCGCGCGCCAGGATCGGCGACGGCGACATCCTCTACGTAGGCGTAGCACACTACACACGCGATTATCCTCAGCGCTTTGCTCCAGCGACGGTCGCGACCATCGACATCGAGCCTTCCGTCGCCCGCTATGGCGCGGCCGTACACCGCGTGGGCTCGGTGACCCAAGTGGACACTCTGTTCGGCAAACAGTCCTTCGACATGGTGTTCCTGATCGGAGTGATCGGCTGGGGCCTGAATACGCGTGAGCAGGCCAACGCGGCGCTCGAATCGATCTCGGAGGTGCTGCGTGACGGCGGCGTCCTCATCGTCAGTCGTGATGACATACCGCCTCGCAACAGCGTGCAAATGCAGGATCTGCACGCACTCACCCGCTTCGAGCCCTGCGAGCTTGCCGGTATCGACGCCTCGCGCGTCAAGATTCGCGATCCCAAATACCGGACCGAGCTGTTCTTCTACCGCAAACTCTAGATGCGTCGAGCCTGGAGCGGTGGGTAGCCGCTCAGCGCTTCGGCGTGAACTCGCCGATACGCGCGTGCCGGTAACCGAAGAAGTGCCGGATCGCTTCGATCGTCCGTTCCGCCGCACGTCCGTCGCCGTAAGGGTTGACCGCGTTCGCCATGCGGTCGAAGCTGCGGCGGTCGTCCAACAGCTTGCGGACCCAGCGCACGATCGTCGCGCGGTCGGGGCCGACGACCCGCGCCGTTCCGGCGCGCACCGCCTCCGGCCGCTCCGTCACATCGCGCAGCACCAGCACCGGCTTGCCCAGCGAGGGGCCCTCTTCCTGCAGCCCCCCGGAATCCGTAACGATGAAGCGCGCCCGCTCCATGAAGTACAGGAAGTCACCGTATTCCAGCGGCGGCAGCAGATGCACGTTCGGCAGGCCGCCGAGCGCGGCTGTTGCCGGACCCTGTACGTTGGGATTGGGATGCACGGGATAAACCAGGTTGAGATCCGGCTTGGCGCTGGCGACATCCGCGAGCGCCGCGCAGATGGACTCGAGCGGCGCACCGAAGTTCTCGCGCCTATGCGCCGTGATCAGCACGAATGGCTTCGCCGCCAGGCGCTGCAACTGCGCCGACGGCGCTGCGACCACGCCTTTACGCAGCCTGTCTCTCATGATGCGCAGCGCGTCGATGCCGGTGTTGCCCGTGATGTAGATGCCTTTTGGATCGATGCCCTCCTTCAGCAGGTTCTGCCGCGACTTCGCGGTCGGCGCGAAGTGCAAGCTCGAAACCGCGTCGGCGGCCACACGATTCAACTCCTCCGGGAACGGATTCGCCTTGTCGAACGAGCGAAGGCCCGCCTCCACGTGACCTACGGGTATCCGGTGATAGAACGCGGACAGCGACGCGGACAGCGAAGTCGTGGTGTCGCCATGGACGAGCACCATGTCGGGCGACTCTGCCTTCAGCACTTTCTCCAACCGCTCCAGCACCTTCACAGTGATCGCCGTGAGCGACTGCTTGGGCGTCATCACGTCCAGATCGTGGTGGGGAACGATCCCGAACAGCGCCAGCACCTGATCGAGCATGTGGCGGTGCTGCGCGGTGACGACGACACGGCAATCGAATTCTTTCGGCCGCGCACGCAGCGCCAGTACCACCGGCGCCATCTTCACAGCCTCGGGACGAGTGCCGAAGACACAGAAAATTTTCTTCATTTTGTTACGAATGGCTACGAACGGGCGTGTCTGACGTTGAAAGTATCGGTCACGGTCGCGAGTGCCGCCAGCATCGTCGCCGCGTCCCTTTCCCAATGGAATCTCTCGGTGACCGCACGGCGGCCGGCGGCGCCCAGCGCTTCACGCGTGTTCGCGTCCGTGAGCCCTCTCACCGCTTGGACGAGTTGCGACGGGTCGGTGTCGTGGTACACGCGGCCACACCGAGCCCCCTCGACGATCTGTCGCAGCGTCCGGCACTGCGTGACCAACACCGCTTTGCCTTGCGCCATATAGTCGTAGATCTTGTTTGGAATCGTTGTATCGGTGTGCTCGGTGAGCAGATGCGGTATCAGGCAGATGTCCGCCTCACCGATCAGCGACGGCACCTCCTTCTGGTCCACCCAGCCCGGCAGCAGCAGGTTGCGCTCGACACCGAGTTCGGCTGCGAGCTTGCGCAGCTGCGGCTCCATCACTCCTTTGCCGACCAGGATCACTAGCACGTCCGGATCGATCTCCCGCAGGCCGGGCAAGGCCCGCACGACGATGTCGAGGCCGCGCTTGCCATCCATGTTGCCGACGTACAGCAGCTTCAAACCTTGATGACGCGCGATCTGCTCTGTCACCTCGCCACGCACCGGTTCGTAGACAAGGTCGAGCCGCGGCGTATTCTCGACGGTCCACGCCGGCACACCGCCGTTCGTCAGGCCGATCACACGCAGCCGGCTGGGCTCGGACACCGCGAAGATGCCGTCGAGCTTCGGCAGGATCCAGCGCTCGAGGCGGCGCAGCCAGGAGGGGTTGCGCAGCAGATAGTCCCAAGGCTGTGGCCCGAACAGATCCCACGTGGCCTGGATCATCGCCGGGTAGTTTTCCGCCATGTCGAGCACCACCGGTCTCCCGGTGGTGCGGCCAGCCCACACGGCGGCGGCGGTCAGCGGCAGGTCGCGCACCATGATCACGTCGCTGTTTTGCTGCCGCACAGTGCGCGCGATCGCCCGTATCCACCACGGCGAGAAGAAGGCCGGGAAGTTCATCAGGTCGCGATCAATCCGCGTCCATCCGATCGGCAGACGGTGCACCTCCACGCCCGGGCGCAAATTCTCTTGCCGCGGCTTGCCGGCGCGATTGCGCGACAGGATGACGACCTGATGACCAGCGTCTGCGAGGCTCGAGGTGAACTTCTCAACGCGAATGTCCCAAGGATACTCATCCTGAAAGACGTAACAGACTTGCAAACTAGGCTCCCCCGCAGCAGGCTGACATCGAGCGTATCTTCTTAACTGCGGTCACTTCTGTGCCACGATCCAGGTCACTATCGGCCATTCTGGATCTGTGCGCGTGGCCACCTTATGCAGCGGGTGCCAAGTGGCGTGCGGCACGGGATCAAAGTGCAGGCCGCGGCGCATCCATTGCAGGGCCTCGAAACTGCCCCAGCCGCCGCATTCGATGACATTCGAGAACTTCCTGCACAGCAGACGCAGGGCGTCGGGAGTGTAGCGCCAGAAGTCGCTCGGCGAGCCGTGCACCGGAAAGGCGAATACCGTCGTATGCACGGCGATGCCGCCCGGCTTGAGCACGCGACGGCTCTCCTCCATCGCCGTGAACGGATCGCCCTCGACATGCTCGAACACCTGGTCGGAAGTCACGATGTCGAACTGATCGTTCTCGAACGGCAGCGAGGTGATCGTGTACTCAGGGTAGTTCGCCTCGGTGATCTGCGCGGGCTTGACGCCCATCATGTCCATGAGGTGCTTGGAGTGGCTGATCGACAACCCGCTAGCCACCTGCGAGCGCAGTTGCTTGCCCACTTCGGTCAGCCGCCTGTACATCGAATAGCGCGTCATATGCATGCCACGTGGCAGTCCGAGCATCGTCGCACGCCAGAAGCGCCGTCTCAGCTCGATAATGAACTCGCTCATTAAATCCTCCCACATCGGTTGGTAAGCGTGCGGCGTCGGCGATCCGCTCAGCGAGACCTCTCGCGTAGCCGGTACAGCCATGCGAGCGGTGAGAACGATTCCGTGTAAGCATCGTAGACGATCACATCGTCCGCTTCGTTCAGCGTGTGCACACCGTGCCTGCCCCTCGGACCGAGCGGCGGCGCGATGCGCCAGCAAAAACGTTCTTCGTATTCGTCCGGCGTCAGCGCCACGATCTCATATAGACGCAGTGCTCCGCCATAACGCTGCGTGCAATCCTGAGCCGGGCGGTAGCACGCACCACCGGCCTGAAAGACCCGCCCGGCAGGCCTCGCACGTGCAATGTCGATGACGATCGGATTGAGCCGGTGAGCGTGCCACGGGCCTTCGAGGGACTCGGCATGATACGCGTGCAGATGGGTGTTCGATCCCCGGCGGGCGGCCGAAGTACACAGAATCCACCAGCGGCCGCCGTGACGGAACACGGTCGGATCGACGGCAGGCACTCCCTCCAGCAGCGGCTTGGAGTCGAGCACCTGGCGCGCATCGTCCGACAGGCGATGCAGCGTGATCTCGAACGAGTGACTCGCTTCAGGGCAGCAATAGAGCGCACCGTCGTGCCTGAACACGTGCGGATAGCTGAGGTGGTAGCCGGGCTTGTCGATGAGCTTGTGAATCTCGACGATCTTCCCGGCCTCGTTCAGCTCGACGCGAGCAATCACGCCGCGCCCACGCCGCACTTCCATCCATTCCGCGAGCAACACGCGTCCCCCAAGGCCCGGCACGACGAATGGGTCGGCCAGGAAATTCCCGCCCGGCAGCGGTGGCAGCAAGCGGCCGCGAGCGAGCCAGCCGCAGTCTGCGGTCAGCGGCCCCGGTGCAAGGCCGATCGTCCAGCGCTGCACCTGGAATGCGGCATACCAGGCGCGGCGCAGCCGTTCCCCGAGTTGGCCCAACAGTCCTGAGCGCGGCGCAGATCGCGGATTCGCCGGGTCCACGCTCTCATCGAGCGACGCAGCCGGTGCGCGCCCTTGCGGCTGGCGTGCGGCCTTCCCCAACACATCTGCAGCAGCTAGCGCGAGCTGATCCAAGGTCGCATCGAGAGACCACGGCGTCGCGCCGATACGAGCGGTGCTCAAGAACTCGCGCTCGTCGGGTGCGATTTGCAGCAAGGTCAAGCGAATGGCTCGTCGATCCTCCGAGAGCGCCGACCACTGCAGGCCGCCGCTGGGTATGTCCCCGACCGCGGTCGCGATCCGCCACACGACGACACCGCCTGATGACAACAAACGCGGCACAGAGACATTGGACAGCCACAAGACGGCAGCGGGGCGCAGCGTGCCGATCGCTTCGAGAAGCGCGTCGACTGCGACGGTTTGCGCGACGCTTCTTGTGTCGACAGCGATCTGCTGCAATGACTGCGAGGTGAACGACGCCAACGACGCGAGGCCGTCATCACCGGCAGCCGAAGTCGAGTTGAACAATGTCGCCGAGCGATCATCGACACACGCGAGAGCGTTGATCCGAATCTCTTGTTGTCGCCCCAGCGCGCGCATGATCTTGAGCGCCCAGTCGCCCACCGCACCTCCGTCAGCGACGACCGCAACAGGCAGCGGTTGTGCTAGAGCTTCGGAGGGCACGATGGTGGAGAATGCCGCGATGCTTGCACTCATGCTGGCGTCCGCCGCGAAAACCTGCGCAATACGGCTTCGAGACTGGCCGCGGAATTGCGTGCATCGAAACGATCACGCGCTGCCGGAGCGTATGCCTCGGCCTCCTGCCTTCCGGGAGCGTCCATGCGTGCGCGCAAGTTGAGCGCGAGCTCATGTCCATTGCCGATCGGAAACAGGCTCGCCGGAGTTCCCTGCAGCACGTCCACGAGCCCGTCACAGGCGCTCGCGATGACGGGCACACCGCAGATCAACGCCTCCATCGGCAGAATCGGGCTGGCCTCGGACATCGATGGAATCACTAGCACATCCAGGCCACGCAGCGTCGCACCCACTTCGTTCGTATGAGGCAGGAACCTGAAATGGTCTCCGAGCGCACTGCGCTCGATAGCGGCCCGGTCTTCGCGCACGAAGCCGCCTGAACCAATCGCGACCACGATCGGCCGCCGTGGTGGCGCCAGCGTTCCGACCAGCTCCTGCATCGCCTTGATCAGCACGTGAAAACCCTTGATGGCCATGAATCGACCCATGAAGCCGATCACGAAGTCCTGCGCAGCGAGCTGCAGCTCGCTGCGCAGATCGCGCCGCGCCGGGGCGCAGAAGCGCTGCGGGTCGATGCCGTTGCGAATCGTCTCCACCGTCGGCCGCGTCGCCGGCCAGAAGCTCATGTGGCGCCTGAAGTTGGTTTCCACGGCGCGGCCGGTCGGCTGGACCACGTCACTCACGCCAAGCGCGCCTGCCAGCACCCACCGTCCGATCTTGATCGACCACTGCTTGCGCAGTGCTTCAGTGAACATGTCGTGGATCGTTACCACGTGCGGCTTGCGGCCTAGGACGACCAGCGGCGCGACCGAAACCGCGGAGCTGTAGCCCTGCGAGTGCATTACATCAACATGGTTCTCCTTCAGCGCCTGTCGAGCGGCCTTGAAGATGTCGCGGATACCGGCCGATGCTGCGCGATACACCTTGGGCTCGAAGGCCGCGAGCGCTTTCACGCACTCATCGAGATCCTCCGAGCGCGGGCCGCACAGCACGAGATCGAGATCTGATCTTGGCATCAGCCCGTAGGTGTAACGCAGGTAGCTGCGGATGCCGCCGACCGGCCAACGGACGACAAGCAATACGGTCAGCTTGCGCGCAGCCACGGCAGTGGTCATTTGATACCGCCGCGGGCCGGAGGCGGCGCAGTGCCGCCACGGGCGGCTATCGCCTGTCGGCGCACGCGTTTGCCGGGTTGGGGCAAGACTCCGAGCACTCGACAACTCACCACTGCGAGACCGGCCACCAGGTACCATTGGTATTCATTGAGGCCGTAACTGGCTACGCTGAAGATCATCAGCAGAATGAAGAAATCGCGCAGGCCCTGCGCCGCCCGCAGCGAGAATTCGCGCTGCTGGCGTTCCGCCTCGGCGATCGCCAGCTTGATGTTCTTCCACGTCGTGACCATGAATGTCACAAATAAGATCAGGCCGATGCCGCCGAGCTCTTGTAGCACCTCCGTGTACAGCGTATGCGAAGGCATCGCCTTGCCGTACGCATGGAAGTTCGCCTCGGCCGACGTGCCGAGACCGTGCCCGAACAGCGGACGCTGCAGCCCGACCCCAAGGTCGATCCACAGGCCTTCGACGCGGCCCTGCGAGGACGCGCCGCCCTTGGCGCTGTGATCCACGATGGAGATATAGCGTTGGCGCTCCAGATCGGACATGGACGCAAAAATGACCACGACGATGACGCCGACCGCGCTCAGCGCCGCCACGCGGTGCCTGGAACGCCAGATCACCAGCAAGCCGAACAGCGCGAGCACGAGCGCCCCCGAACGCGAACTGGTGAGCAGCATCGCATAGAGCAGCGGGGCGAGCAGCAGCACGTACGCCACCTGGTGCTTGCGCGAACCGCGCCCGAGCAGGTGATGCAGGAAGCACACGGCGATGATGATCACGAACGCAAGTCCGTTCGGATTGATCACATCGCTAGGCGCGCCGGCAAGACGATTCATCAGCTCCGCGTCGCCCATATCCGTGAACGAGCCCCAGTAACCGGTGGTGATGTTCAGGAACAAGGGCTCGAGCACACGGAACGTCTGCACTCCGACGAACACGTACAGGAAGATCTTCAATCGCTTCTCAGTCTTCACGGTGGCCACGGTGAAGATGAAGAAGAACAGCGATTTCAGGAACACTTCCCAGCCGCCACGCAACACCGTACCCGGCCAGCGGACGAATGGCAGCGACACCAGCACGTAGATGCTGATGATCAGCAGGATGCGCGAAGCCGTGGCGATCGGCGCCGGCGGGGCGCCGACCTGCTTCTTTCCCATGAAGAGGAACGCGATCGTCGCCGCGGCGAGCAGCAGGTCGATGCGAATCGTACCGAGCGGCGGCACGCGTGAGCCCATGTGCAGAAAGTAGCTGACGACAAACAGGCAATAGCAGATGAATGCCGGCGGCAGCTTCTCATCGACCGAAGCAACGGCCAAGCCAGCCTTCGGCACGGCCCGGGCCGCTGCGATCGAATTGGAACGGGATCGCATGGATTGCATGGTCAGGCTGCCCGCGCGGCATGACGATGCTGCGCAAGTTCATAAACCGCCTGGTAGCCTGCCGCCATACGTTGTGCGCTATATGTTTCATGCACCATCGCATTCGCGGCAGCAGCGAGGGCCGCGAGCCGCTGCGGTCCTTTCTCGACTGCTGCAAGACCTTCCGCAAGACCAGCAACGTCCGCAGGAGGTATCAGCATGCCGAACCTGCCGTGGCCGAGCAGATCAGGCACGCCGCCCACCGCGGTCGCCACGATCGGCACTTGTAACACCATGGCTTCGAGCATGCTCACCGGCAGGCCTTCAGAATAGCTGCTACTCACGAGCGCAGCGCAGGCCGACATCAGCGGCTTCGGATCCGCGACGTATCCACAGAAATGGACGGCTTCCGTGAGCTTAAGCCGGACGGCGTGCTGCTGCAATTCGGCCTGCAGGGCGCCAGCGCCAATGACCAGCGCGCGTAGTTTCGCGCCGCCATCGCGCAGGCGAGCCACGGCTTCGAGCAACAGCGCGTGACCTTTCTCCGGGGACAACCGTCCGACGATGCAGACCGTCGGGCCACCTCGACAAAAATCGAGTGCCGCATGCTCATGCGGCTCCAGCGCCGTGCGCGCCGGCCCGAAATTCACGTCGATGCCGTTTGTGACCACACCCAACATCGCACCAAACTGCCGATCGAGGCAATGCTTGCTTACCATTGCCTGCGTGACGGCGATAACCGCGTCGAGCCGCCGCAGCGCCAGCAGATCAATTTTGCGGTACCAGTAGGCACGGGAGGTCCAATGCTGCGCAGTCCAGCCATGGAGCGTCGCGACGCTGGCACCTCGAGTATCCCTGGGCAATGAGGCGACGAGACAATCAGCCTTGAAGCCATGTGTATGCAGCACATTCGCGCCGATCGTACGCGCAGAGGCGGCAATGTCTTTGGCACCCGTCGTGCTGATACCGCTCTGCACGTATGTGCGCACCACCGGCACGCGGCGCTCCGCGCAGGCACGCTCCAGTGGCTTGGTAGGCTCACCGACGCGACCAAGGCTGCAAACCATGGCACTCATTCCGGACCGCAGTTGCTCGGCGACCAGATCGAGAAGCATGCGTTCGGCACCATACAGCCCTCCGCTGTCGATGACGTGCAGCACCCTAGTGTCGGACGCGATACTCACGTGGCCGCGTCGATCAAGTTCGACTGCCAACCTGGACTGGTCGGGCCGACGTGGAAAATGGCCGCAGCCAGCGCTCGCGCTCGTGCGACAACCCGCGCCAGCCGGTCGCAGTCTTGCGGAACTCCAGGAACGACTCGGAAGCACCGAAGCGCGGAATCTTCAGCAAGTGCGCGCCATCGGCCATGCCCAGCACAGTAGTCACCGCGGAACGGTAGCCTGCCTTCGCCACCAGCTCGACGGTCTCCTTGGTGAAGTCCTCAATGCCTCCGAACGGATAACAGAAGTGATCGCAGGGCTTCTGCAGCATCTCTTCGATGCGCTGCTTCGACCCGAACAGTTCCTGCGCCTGCGTGTCGCGGCTCTCACGCGACAGGTTGGGATGCACTCGCGTATGTGAGCCGACCGACAGACCCGCGGCCTGCCATGCGCGCAGCTGCTCCCAGGTCATCGCGCGATATTCCGCTACGGGCTCGGTGGGCAGCGGTACCGCGAGCTGCGACGACATCTGTTCGAGCGCCACCAAGCAGTCCTCGCGCTCGAACGTCTTGACGACGTCCGCCACGACGTTCCAGATGCCTTCGACCTGATCGTCCCGGTCCCACGTCCACGCATGCTCGACGCCGGCCAGTTCGAGACGCAGCTCGCGCTTGACCGTAGTGAAAAGCATGTACCGGACCGCGTCAGGCCACAGCCAAGTCTCGCGATCGACGTACGCGGATGGCGCATAGACGATCGCCGGCACCTTCCAGCGCAGCAGCAAGGGCATCGCGATTGTGTACACGTCCTCATACGCGTCGTCGATCGTCAGCACCACCGAGTTCGCCGGAAAGCCGCTGCCATCAGCGAGCCGCTGCAGTAGCTCTTCGTAGGACAATGAGTGATAGTGCTGCCGGATCAATTGCAGCTGCACCTCGAAGGCGGCGGCCGAAACCTTGCGCACATGCGGCTCGACACCGAAGCGGTGGTACATGACGATGCGCGGCCGGTTGCGCGTCAGCAACCGCGCCGATTGCAGCGCAGCTGAGATCCCCAGGTTCCGAATGCTCATGCTCGACCCCTCGCGGCTGCTCAGGTGGCAGTCTTGAACGGACGGGTGGTGACAATCGCCCGCGCGATCGAACGCCACGCCGGCCAGTATGCCGGCTTGTAGCGCAGCGCCTTCATCATTTCCTTGATCGCCGGCACGCGGCGGCGCTCGGCAGTGAGCAGGACATCGCCGCGCTTGACATAGCTTTCGGCCCAGGCCTGCTTCATCTGATCCGGCCGCACCGAGTGCGGATAGCGATCCAGGAAGCGCCCCATGATGTGCAAGGCCGCGTCGAGACGCTGGCGGTACTTATTGGACATCTGACCCGGCCAGACGCGGTACATCGTCAGCACATCCTCGACGTACGCGAACTCGTGCTCGACCGACATGCGCAGCCACAGATCCCAGTCGATACCCATGCCGAGCGATTCATCGAAGCCGCCCACCTTGTCGAAGGCTTCGTGGCGCACAACCGCCGTCACGTAGGGCACGAAATTCTCGAGCAGCAGCTCGCCGGTCACCTTGCCACTGTGTGGATTCCAGTCGCCGCGCGGCAGCCGCTGACCTGTCTCGTCGACGCGCTGGCATCCCGCGTAGACGACACCGACGCGCGGCAGAGCGAACAGCGGTAGCTGCTTATCGAGCTTGTCGGGCGTCCAGAAGTCATCGGCGTCGAGAAAAGCGACGTACTCGCCGCTGCCCAGACGCGCACCATGGTTCTTCGCCACCGCCTGGCCGGCATTCTTCTGTGTGCCGAGCTTGATGCGCGGATCGCCGCACCAGCGCTCAAACAGCTCGGCCGTGTTGTCGGTGGAGCCGTCGTCGACGATGCACACCTCGACATCGCGGTAGGTCTGGTTCAACGCGGACTCGACCGCCTGGCTGAGGAACTTCGCCATGTTGTACGTGGCGATCACCGTGCTGACGCGACCCGGCACGTAAGTGCGCTTGGAGGTTAGATCTTGCATATGGAGAACCGATATTTCCCGGAACGCTCTTGCGCAATGCGCTCGACTTTTTCGACGCTCACCTGGACGTTCGCGCCGAACACTTCGTGCAGCTCCTGCTCGACGGCCGAGACCGTCGATTGATCGAACGACGAGGTCGGCACCACACGCACCTCGAACCGATCGATCGCCGTCTGTACGAGCTGCATCTGGCCTAGGCCGGTGATCCGGGTCAGCGTGCGCTCGACCAGCGAGACACCGGCGACGCGGCTGCCGTCGGCCTTCTTGAGGTAGTCGGCGACGCGCCCCACCAGCTTTTCCAGCAGCGGCAGCTGCCGCCCGCAGGTACAGTGCCTTTCGCTCAGCACGCCGACGTCCTCGACGCGATAGCGGATCATCGGCATGGCGCGATTGAGCAGATCGGTCACCACGATCACCCCCTCCTCGCCCGGCGCCGTTGGTGATCCATCTTCGCGCAGCACCTCGATGACGAGGTGCTCGATGTTCAGGTGCATGCCGTCGTGAATTTCACATTCGGCGGCGATCAGACCGACCTCCTCGCAACCGTAGCGATTTATGACCTTGCAGCCGAACGCGCGCTCGATCACGACCCGCTCCTGCGGCAGCAGCATCATCGAAGTGGCGACAATGCCGCGTGGATGCAGGTCAGTAACACCCTGCTGCACCAGCCACTCCGCAACGATGAAGATCGAATGCGCATGACCGTAGACGATGCGCGGCCGCTCGCGCCGCCAGTGCTCGACGAACTCTCGCAGCGTCACGTCGCTGATATTCATCGTGTCGAGGAAGATCATGCGGCTGTGCAGAGCCGAGCGCAGCTTTGCTCGCCAGCTGTCCGGCTGCGGCGGATTACCCCAGATCGCCATCACCTTGGTGCCTGGATACCAGCCCGCCCAATGGTTGGCGCGCAGCTCATCCCCGTTGCGGATCTGCTGCCAGAGCTTGTCGAGATAGACGACAACCGACTGACCGGTAGAGCCGCCGGTCTTATGCACCACCAGTTGGTCGCGCGCGAACTCGTCCGAAAGCATCTGCTCCGTGTGCTCGCGCAGTTCCGTCTTCGTCAGCAGCGGCAATCGCTGCAGCGACTCGAGCGTCAACTGCTGCGGATCGACCCCGGCCTGCTTGAACTGCTCGCGATAGTGCGGCGAATGCGCGGCCGCGTAACGGCCGATCTCCTGCAGTCGACGGGCTTGCGTCGCCCGCAACTGCTCGATCGGCGCCCACTGCGAGCGCAGTAGCTCGCGATACGTGCGCATTCGTACGCTCGAATCTCTCAGGTCCCACAACGGATGCAGGACGAATCTGGACAGGATTTCCAGCATGTCGCTCCCTTAAGCTCAGGCCCGCTCGACCGGCCGCCCCGTCACCCGGCGCAGCAGATCCTGCACGCGCGCAAGATCGCCACGCGACAGCGCCTTGGTGATGAACGGCAGCACAGCCAGCGCGACCAGCAGGACGCTCTTTTCCGCCAAGCCCATCCAGGTCCAGCCGGGTCCGGCGAAAGTCAGCCCAATCGTGACGACCACCGCCGAGGCAGCCAGCAAGGCCGTGCACTGACCGATCGGGTATGGAATCGGGAAGAACTTCTGGCTGACCGTGAGATAGCTCACACTCTTCGCCAAGTACGCGGCCAGCAGCGCAATGATAGCGCCCGGCAGGCCCAGCCACGCGATCAAAGTCGCATTCAGCACCACATGTAGCGCCGCCGAACCGGTGTTGATGAACATGTGATAGTGCGTGGCCTTCTCTCGCAGGATGCCGTACTCGAAGTGGTACTTGGTGGCGAGAATGATCATCGACAGCGCTGCAAACGGGATGATCCAGCCGGCCTTCTGGAACTCCGGCGCGGTCATCAGGGCCAGGATTTCCGGCGCAAACAGCGCGAGCACCGCGCTCGGCACGATCAGCACGACCATGTGATAGCGGAAGGAGGACGTGAGCAGCCAGGTCGCGTTGGGCGAGCGGCCCATATCGAAGCGCTGCGAAACGAAGGCCATCAGGAAGGGACTGGTGATGAGTTGATGCAGCGCCGTGCCGAGCTTCTGGGCCATGCCCCAGATACCGGCCGCCTCGGTCGACAGGAAGCCGTTGATGAAATAGCGATCGGAATAGCTGATGGCGACGCTGGCGAGTTCGGATGGCATCAGCGGCAAGCCGAAACGGTACATGCTCCTGGCCACAGGGCGGTCGAACTTCAGCCCGACGCGCGACACGATCCACACCAACAGCGGCAGTCCGACGACGAGCTTGGTCGCGAGATTGCCGATCAGGATGGCGAAGATGCCAAGCTTCTCCACCACTATGAGATAGGCGTTGAGACCGACGCCGATCACCAAGTTGGCCATCGAGGCGACCACGAACAGGATCGATCGGTTGACCACGCGCAGGTACACCATGCCCAGGTCGATGACCAAGCCGATCGCGATGGTCACGAACGCCAGCAGGAAAGCGCGGGGATCCACAGGCTCCTTGAACAGCAGACGAGTAAGCGGCTCGTACAGCGGCAGCGACACCAGGAACACCAACACTCCCGCAATCGTCGCCATGATGAATGTGGTACTCACCACGGCGTTGCGCCGCCGCTGATCCTCGTCATCGAAGTAGAACCTGCCCAACGCCTGCGCGACTCCGAGGCTCGCAACCAGGCTGAACATGCCGACGGTCGTCTCGATCAGGTCCAGCACGCCGTAGTCGAATGGGGTGAGGTACGCCGTGTACAACGGCAACATCAGGAAGCTCGCGACCCGCGACAGCATGCTGCCGGCCGCGTAGATCGCCGAGTGTTTCGCCAGGAACCCGAGGCTCGTGGCTCGCGCTTCACCAGCGCTCATGAGGTTCGCACCGCTACGCCGGCACCCTCGCCGCCGCCATTGAGAACGCGCTCGTACAGGTCGGCGTGCCGTTGCGCCATCACGTGCGTCGAAAAATTACTCACCGCATGCTCTCGCGCCCGTTGTCCCATGACCGGGCCTTCGGAGCCGAGCACGACGCGCAGCCTGTCCGCCATCTGCCGCACGTCGCCCACCGGTACGA
Source organism: Povalibacter sp. (assembly GCF_036735925.1). NCBI lineage: Bacteria > Pseudomonadati > Pseudomonadota > Gammaproteobacteria > Steroidobacterales > Steroidobacteraceae > Povalibacter > Povalibacter sp. Next base: position 40,860 of record NZ_DAINNK010000001.1, on the reverse strand, counting down.
GGAAGCCGGTGCGCCCCTGCGAGATCAGCTCCGGATTGCCGCCTACGTCGGTGGCGATCACCGCCTTGCCCGCCCATAGATATTCGATCACAGAATTGGAGAGCCCTTCCGTTTCGGAGCACAGCATGCATGCGTCGGCCGCCTCGATATACGGCATCGGATCGCTCTGCGAGCCGACGAAACTGACGTGGCCTGCAATCCCAAGCGAGGCGGCGAGTTGCCGCATCTCCTGTCCATGCGATTGCGAGCCTCGATGCGGCGGATCTTCACCGACCAGCTGCAGCAGGATCTGCGGAAATTCCTCGCGCACGGCGGCGATAGCCTGGATCGCGTCCGCGATGCGCTTGAGCGGGCGCAGATTGGCCACGATGGTGACCACCGGCCGCTGTATCTCGATGCCGAGTCTGCGGCGCGCCTCGCTGCGACCCAGCAGCTCGCTGCGCTGCTCGAATCCGTTCTCGATGACCGCGATGCGATCAGGGGAATAGCCTTCGTGCTGCACCACCGATTGCTTGACGGCATCGCAATTCGCGATGACCGCACTGACTGCGAAACGCTGTGCGCGCAGCAGCCGTAGATTCGACGGTGTGTACCAAAAGCCGAGATCCCGGCGCGAAACGATCACCTTCGCACCACCCAACCGCAGAAACGACGGCAGCGCGATCGCGGCATCATTCAGGTAAACATGCGCGATGCCGACACGCCCCGAGCGCATGCGGCGCGCAAGCTGCAGCGCCTCGCTCAGGAAGTTCATCGTTCTGAGGCTGCGGATACCGAGCACGTCGACGTGTACGTCGGCCAGGCCGGCGAAGTAACGGTCATCGCCACGCAGCAGCGCCACGCTTGGCGTGAAGCGGCCGCGATCCAGATTACGCAGCAACCGTAGAAACTGCGTCTCGGTGCCTGCGCCCGCGTTCCGTAGCTCGTCGAGAACGTAGAGGACCGGGACCGGAGGCCGCCCCTGAGCTAGCCGGTTCTCGGCTGCCATAGAACCTGCTTTTGTCCGCGGACGAAGCGTACGAACGCGACGGCGGATGCGAAATTGAGCAGCGCGAAGTACATGCAGTAGCGGCTGAGGGCGAACCTGCCCAGGGCGCTCGGGCCGACCCACGCGAACAGAACGAAGAGCGCGAACAGAACCTGCCCGACGGCGCCCAGAACGTAGATCGGCCCGTGCTGCAGCAACTGCCAGTTCAGAACCATCGCCGCCGCGAGCGGCGCAAAGCTCATGTAGCGCAGCAGCTTATGCGACCAAAGCTGCCACGCGAAGATGCCCGAGCGGAACGGATTCAAAAGCACGCGCCGGTCCCAGAGCGCCCACAGAGCGCGCAGCGCCACCCGCACACGCATACGATACTCGGAAGACTGCGTCGTGAGCGTTTCTTCTGTCAGGACCGCCAGTGGCTCGTGCACGACGCGATATCCCTGCGCCACCACATCAAGTGGTTGAACAAAATCCGGCAGCTGATCCGCATTCATGTGCCGGTAAAGCGTCTTGCGTAGAGCATCCACGCCGCCATCAACACCGACCACAGAACCTAGCGCCGTCTCGGCGACGCGCAAAGCATTCTCGTGGCGCATGAACGCGCTACAGCCGTCACCAACCAAGGAACCGTCGGGATTTGCATACAGCATCTTGCCAGTAACGTACCCAACTTCCGGATCCGCGAAGTTACGCACCAGCTTACGGATAGTGTCTGGGCGATAAATTGAGTTTGCGTCGGCAAAAACAACGATTTCACCTCGCGCACGCGGAACAGCCATATTGAGTGCAGCAGTCTTTCCTTGCCGCGGTTCGTTGCGCAGAAGGATGACATTGGGGTGCGCAGCGGCTAGGCGTTGCACGACGGCATCGGTCCCGTCGTCGGAAGCATCCGAGATCACGATGATTTCGAGTCGCTCGGCAGGATAGTCTTGGGCTAGCTTGTTACGAATCGTTGACTCCATGTGTCGGATTTCGTTGTAGGCCGCTGTGATCACCGTCACGAATGGCAGGTACGCATCGTCGCTGTGCACGACACGACGCCGCAATCGGCCGACTCCCGAGGCTAGCACTGGATATATTGCGTAGGGATAAACGCCCAGGAGCAGCAGGCACCAAAAAGCGACTTCGAGCATGAAAGCAACTTAAGATACGAGGACCATTTGAAACGAAAAAACGCCCACTGCGAACCGGCACGCGGACTAGCAGAGCCTACTCTCTCCGAAGAGTGACGGCGCATCGTGTGCGCCGGGTAGCAGGGAGGCGCTCGACAGCACTTCGCGCACCGAAGCGAACTGGAAATCGCCCAACAACCGCATCAAGCGTGCCTCGCATCGATGCAGATTGGTGTAGTGACGAAATTGCGATAGTTTGCCTGCCGGAATCCGCGGCTGATCGTGATCGGTCTCCCACGGATGCAGATAAAAGATGAACGGCCGCCGTAGGCGGTGGTTCAATTTGTTAAGTCCGGCACGTGTGAGCCAGAAAGGCAGCAGCCGGAAGTATCCGCCGCCGGACACTGGCACTTTCACTCCGAGTAACGATGCAGTAGACATCGGAAATTCCACCAACGTAGCGCCTTTGGGCGTAAGGATCGGCCCCGGAACCTCTTGGGCATCAGGGATGCCGTAGACATCATGGCGGATTGGAAAAATACTGGAGTCGTATTGGAATCCTGCTTCCTTAAGAATATCGAGCGCCCACAGTGAACGTTTGGTGATCGAATAAGTGGACGCCCGATAGCCGAGCACCGGCGCTGCGATAAGGTTCTCAAGTAATGCCTTGGACTCATAGGTTTCCGCAGCGAACTCCGCAGGAGATTGGTTGAACACCAGCTTGTGACTCATGCCGTGACTGGCCACTTCGTGGCCGCGGGCGTGGATCTCGCGAATTAGCTGAGGACTCTTCTTCGCTACCCAGCCCAGCACGAAGAACGTGGCCTTGATACTTGCGCCATCGAATATGTCCAGCAGCCGGCGTGTGCTTGAGTCAGCACGAAACTCCATGTTTTCCCATTGCGATCGATCGATGGAACCGGACAGAGCAGCGACGTGGAAATAATCTTCTACGTCTACCGTCATAGCGTTGAGGATAGTGGACGCCGAACGCACTGATCAGTTTCCTTGTGGGATCTGATCTACGGCGAACTCAGGCCCGACTGGAGCATTGCGCAACTCGCCGCGGCTAATCGCAAAAGAGAGCCAATAGCGATTTTCGGTGAAGCTCGCGTCCGGCAGATCGCCGTCGCGGTCCGCGTACTCGTAGCGCAGACTCATCGACACATGGCCGCCGAGACGCCAACGCAGACCGACCGTCGCGTTGGTTTCGTCGTAGTCTCCGGGCTGCTCGAAATCGCTGGACACGAGCGAGCCACCCAACATCAGCGATATGCGCGAGGACAGTTCGCGGCTCAACTGCGCAGAGTACGTCATCGTGGTTTGATCGAGCAGCGGCTGTTGGTCGAAGGAACGCTCATCCCACGCGGCTGATAGACCGAGTTCCGTGCGCTGACGCGACCACACCCAACCGAGCGTCGCGAAGTCGTGCATGAACGGCTGCACTTCCTGGCGGCCGGGAGCGGCACCGATGTTGGCACCGGACGCATCCTGCGTGGACGCAAAGGCACTGGCGGAGTTGGAGAATTCGCGACCGGCCCATAGCGTCAGGGTCGTCGAGGGCGACAGCCGCCGCATCACATCCACACGCACCAGCGGGCCGTCCTCTTGCTGGTCCGACGCTTCGTGGTCGAGTTCCGTGTAGCCAACTTCGATGCCAACGTGCGTGCGCGCGCCGAGCCCCTCGTAGCGAAGGAACGCCTCACTCTGCTCGTAGTCCGCGCTCAGCGCCGCCTCATCATATTCGACTTGCTGGAAACGCGCTTGCGCGGACAGCGAGTTCGACGTAGACAGTTGACGGACCAGTGCCAGCTCCCCCGACAGGGAACTGGAGTCGAGCGGTGAGTCCTCGTAAGTCGCGAGCGAATAGCGAGCGCCCAGTCGCACACGCGTCTGCGAGCCAAATCCCACCGTGAAGTCCGGACCGGTCGTGAAATAATTGATGTTCTCGCGATTCTCCGGCGTCGCGGGCACAAATGGATCGCTCAGTACTTGGCCGAAGTTGTCGGTAAAGACCCATTCGAAGCGTTGCGGCACGAACGCGAAGCGCGCCTTGCCAGTGAAGTTACCCAGCACCTCGGAATCGAACGTATTGTCGAGATACTCAGCGTAGGCCAGATCGCCAACCAAGTCAGCGCGCACGTGCGAGCTACGGTGGTCGACGGAGAATCGCGTACCGACCGAAGTGATGTTCTCGTCGATCTCGTTCACTTCCGTGCGCCGTATGTTGTCACTGTGACCAATCCCGACGCTGACGTCGTACGCAACCTCCGCAGCGACAGCGCTTGCAAGAGTCAGGCTGGCCAGGAAGACCCATACAGCTCGGCGGGCGCCAGCGCGAAGCATTGCAGTGCCAGTTGCCATCTTTAGTATCCACCCTTGCGAAATTCTGGCGCCCCGGACCAGGCGCGAGCGATCAGGAGGCTGCTGGTGCCCCGCCGACGTCGCCATATGAGCCGTAACCGTAATAACCACTCGAGGGCGGTGTATTGGCCTGATTGAGTATCAGGCTAACCGGCTTGTCTGTGCCGATGATGTCGATCGCGTCCAGCACCGCGCGCTGCGGCGTGACATCCGCCCGCACCACCAGCACTACTTGACCAATATGGTGAACGAGCGCGCGTGATTCGGTCGAGAGCAGCAGCGGAGGCGAATCGAACAGCACGATGCGCCCGGGTTTCCCGAGCTGAGTCACTACCTGTGTCATGCGCTCGCTTGCAAGCAGTTCGGTCGCAGTGTTCATCGGCTTCCCAGCGGATAGCATGCTCAATCCTGGCACGTCGGTCGGCAAAATAAGCGATTCGGCATGCAGACTGGAATCGACCAGAAGGTCGAGCAACCCAGGTTCCTCATACAGTCCGAACAGTCGCGAGACGTGCGGTTTGGCGACGTCGGCGTCGACCAGTAGGATCTCGACGTCCTTTTCCAGAGCCATGCTGAGAGACAGGTTGATGCTGGTAAACGTCTTACCTTCACCCGGCAGCGCGCTCGTCAGCATGATCAAATGCGCGCTCGGAATAGAGGCGCCGCTCTTGCCCTGCGCCGAGCTGATCAGTGGCCGCTTCACCTGCTGATACTGGCTGGCGATCGCACGTTCGCAATCCACCGGCGCAAGTAATTGCATGTCTCTCAGGATGTCGCGATCGATGTGCAGCGTGCGACGCGGCACTGGCAAATTTTCGGGTGTTGGCATGCCGCGGATGACGACACTGCCTGAGGGCTGCGCATTGATGATGCGCGCGGCGGGCACCGAGGTTTGATGCGATTTTGCGTCCGTGATTGCGCGCGATTCCTGTAATTTCTTCAGGGCACGTTCTACCAGGCTCATGCGTACCTCATGCACCCGCCGCCGAACCGAGTCGAATACCCATGCGACTCAACTGCAATACGACAACTCCAACGATGAAGAGGGCTGCGACCGCGGCGGAATAACGCCAATACGAATGGCGGATTTCCCGACGTTGGCGCTCGAGCCAGCTCATGCTGATCACCCCCAAAACCTGGAGACCTGTGACCTCGCCCAAACCGCGCGCAGAGGTGAACACCGGCTTGAGCGTATGCAGGAGAAGGGCTACGCCGGCACCCGCACCAAGCGCCAGGCCAAGCACGCCGATGATGAGGAACGAGCGCTGCGGTGATACTGGACTGAACGACGCCGTCGGCGGCTCGATGACGTCGAACCGCACCGAACCGCTGGTTGACGCTTCCTCGCCGAGTCTGGATTTCTCCAGACGCTCGACCAGTGCCGTGTAATTTGCCTTGGTTACGTCGTAGTCACGATTCAGGCGTGCGTACTCCGCCTCTACCTGCGGCATGGTATCGAGCATCTCGCGCAACTCGGCAACCTTGCCTTGCCGGTCGGCCAGCTCGCGCCGCAACGATGCGATTTCCACGTCGGTCTGGTTCAGCGCGAGCTGGATGCTCTGGTATACCGGATTGGAACTCGCGCCGCTAACCGCCGCCGCATTGGGATCGCCGCGGCGTAGTGCAGCTAGCTCCGCGTCGCGTCGTTGCTGCAACTGTTGCAGCGTCGCGCGCGCAGCGATCACGTCTGGGTGCTTGTCTGTGAACCGAAACAGCAGTTCATCCAGCTGCGCCTGAGTTTCTTTGATGCGCGATAGGGTGTCGCCGCTCGAACCCGCGCCCACGACACCGGTGATACCGGTTGCCGCTGCGAGCGGAGCTTCGCCTCGCAACTGCCGCTGCAACTCTTCGCGGCGCGACGTCGCGATCGCGAGCCTGCCCTGACCTGCGGTTACGGCGTCGATCTCCGTCTGCAGCCTGACAAAGTAGCCGCCCTGCTCATCCGGCATCAGCCCGACATTACGCTTCTTGAAATCGGCGAGGCGATCCTCGGCCTCACGTAGGCGCTTCTCATAGTCCTGGATTTGCTCGTGCAGGAAGCGTTGTACGTTCTCCGAGCCGGTGCGTTTGCCACCCAAGGTATTTTCGATCAGGTGCGTCTTGAGGATATCGACCACCCGCAGGCCGCGGTCACGGGACTGATCACGATACTGGATAGTATAGATGCTACCAGCCGCATCGCGATCATTACCTTCACCTGCGACCTGCACTCCGATCGCAATCCGATCACGCATGCCACTGAGCACGCGCGCACGTTGCTGCGCGCTCATAGTACGTACGTCCACCAGCCCGACCTCCTGCGCCACAGGATCAAGCTGCGGAGTAGCCAGCAGCGATTGCCGCACAAGGTTCAACTGAGCGTTGACATCCTGATCGAGCGTCAATCCGGCCAGCACCGGCCGAAGCGCCGTGCGTGTGTCGACGAACACGCGTGAGCTGGCCAGGAAAATGTCGGGCATCGCGAACACCGCGAGCCAGCCCACGATGGCCACAATCCACGCTGTAATTAGCGCGTACCGTCGGAAACGCCACGCGCCGCTCACGATTTCAAGAACCTGATCTAACAGCTCTTTCATCGTCAGAACCGCGACTCAGGGACAACGATGACATCGCCAGGTTTTAGTGCGATGTTTTGACGCATGTCGCCGTTGTTCACTAGTGCTGCGAGCTTCACCTTGATCTCGCGAGGTTTGCCGTTCTCGGTGCGCACAATCTTGGTACGATTGCCTGCGGCAAACGGCCCAAGGCCGCCGACTGCCAGCACGGCATCGAGTACGGTCAACCCATCGCGATACGGGATCGACTGCGGGCGAACGACTTGGCCGATAACCTTGATCTGACTGAACACGCTCGCCGGCTGCGTTACTATTACGTTGATCTGTGGGGAACGCACATATTCCTCAAGCACCTTTTCGACGTCACGCGCGAGCTGCGAGGGCGTCTTGCCTACGGCGACCATGTCCTCGACCAGTGGCGTCGAAATCTTGCCGTCAGGACGCACCGGAACCGTGACGGTCAGCTCAGGATTGCGCCACACGAACACCTGCAGCGTGTCACCAGGACCGATTATGTAGTCATCACCGACTTTGGCCTCCGCCGGAACGGTGGCAACCGTGGTCGGCAACATGGCCGCTGACGTCGTCGATGGGGGAGCCGACTCGGCCGCTTGCACTGCTGACCAGCCCAGCTCGCACACCATGGCGAACATAACCAGCAGCATTTGACCAATCGCCGCGCAGGGGCGGGGCCATTTGGCGGATATCGAGGTCATGATCATTACGTGTGTGGCCCGCGGCGCCGGGCCGAGCATCGCAAGCCTATCAGATACCTGTGCTACCGGCGGCAGAGATGTCCCAGCTTTTGGCCGATACGAACGTCGTCCTTAAGGCACGATCTCAGTGGTGGACAGCGAGGTATGCGGTCTCCTCACCCCTCCTCTTACCCACCGAGTTCCGTCAATAGCTTGCGTACTTCGGTCGCATAATCAAATTCTGGAACCAATAGCAGCTTTCTTAGTGAGTCACGAGCCCTATCCGGCTGGCCGCTTTTCGCCAGAGCAACCGCATGGTGGTAGTGCATTTCGGCGGAGGCCCCAGGCGCGCTAACCGCGCGCTCGAGTATGGGAAGCCCGTCGGATACATGACCTCTTTCAACCAAGATCCACCCGTACGTATCGGCGATCGCCGCCACGTCCGGAGAAAGCTCGTAGGCCTTCTTCGCCGTCGACTCAGCTCTGGCGTCTTTTGCTTCGAAATACAGCCATGCGAGGTTATTCAGCACCATGGCGCTGGCCCCACCGCTCTCCACTACCTGTTCGTAGTGTCGGATCGCGGCGGCGGACTGCCCTTGCACCATTAGCCCTTGCGCGAGAATCATGCGGGCACCGACGTCGGCCGGCTGACGCCGAACCCAGTCCGCGAGCAGCGTCGTCGATCCCGGCTTGCGAGCAAGCTCTTGCGCTCTGTAACTGCGGATCGCGGCAGCACTTGACGGTGCGATTCTGTAGGAAGTCTTGAAGGCGTCGGACGCAGCCAGCGCGTCTCGCAACTCGAGTAAGACGTCACCCTCAAGGAGGGAGACCATAGCGCTGCCTGGATGAGTCTTCTTGAGTTGTGCAACACGTGCCAGCACCTGATCCTTGCGGCCTTCCTTTAGATCGAGCGCGATCATTATCGCGTTCGCCGGAATGGAGTTCGGATCCAGATGCAATGACCTGTGGATCGATTCGCGCGCGCCAGTATTGTCGCCACGCGCAAGTTGCGCGCTCGCCACCTCGAGCAACCACGACGGGTTGCCCGGCTCCCGCTGAGCTGCAGCCCGAAAAAGATTCAATGCCTCGTCGTAGCGCGCTGCTTTTAGATAGAGCCGACCGGTCATTACAGCCGCCGTCGCGCTGCTATCCGCCAGCACCTTCAGTTCTTCGAGTACCTCGTTCGCCTGGCGCGTCTGACGTTCATTCAAATACAGCGCGGCAAGAAACAAACGCGGCTCTACAGCTTTGGCATCAAGGCGCCGTGATTCCTCTAGTTGAGCGGCAGCCTCCTTAACATTCCCCTTCCGCAGCGCCAAGCGAGCGAGTGAAATGCGTGCGGCCTGATACGAGGGATCCATGGCCAGCAATTCTCGCAAGACTTTGGCGGCCGCTACGTCGTCTCCTGCCGCCATTTCCAATCGAGCAGCGTTTGACAACGTCCCGACGTTGTTCGGGTCCAACGCCAGCGCCTTGCGCACCAGATCGCGAGCCCGAGAAAAGTTGCGGTGCTGCGCGAAGAAGGCTGCAGCGACGTTGAGCACGCGCGCATCATTACCGTCGGTAGATACGATTCTTTCCACATCGCGCTGCACGGCCTCATAACTTCCTCCCTTGGCGATGGCCGCAATCACCGAACGTTCCCGACGCACGTCGCCCACACGCGGCGGCAACGTATCGAGCAAATCGATCGCATCCTGCTGTTGGCCAGCGCTGATATAGGCCAACGCGAGGTCCAGCTTGAGATTCTCGTTGTTCGGCTGCGCTGTAGTAGCTTTCTCCAGCAGATCGACCACAACCGCGTGGTCGCCGCGCTGGAGATTTGCCCAGCCCAGCATTGCATCGACTTGAGGATCGCTGCTGGCTGCCTGCTGTGACGGCGCGAGCACCTGCATAGCCACTTCAGACCGTCTCAATCGAAGATTCGCCTCTGCCAGCAATCTGCGCGCTTCGATGTTCTCCGGCGCCTGCTGCACCAGCTCCGACAATTGAACCTCCGCTTGATTCAGACTGCCATTGGCAAGCAACGCCGCGCCGAGCAGCAGTCTGCCCTGCGGTAGCTCCGGAACTGCAGCAACCACCTTCCGCGCTTCCGCCACTGCCGTGGAGTAGTCTTGTTCCGCCATGGCGATGCGTGAGGCGAGTAAGTGCACCATTGGTGCATCTCCGGCTCGCCGGCTTAGCTCACCGAGAGCCTCTCGTGCCGCCGTGACATCTGCGGCGGCAAGCTCCGTTTCGACCAGCACCGACAGTAAGGCACGGTGCTCGATAGCAGTAAGCTCACCTCCATCGACTCTGCGTGCTGCCGCTAGAGCTTCGTTCGCCGCCTTGAACTGACCAAGCCGCGCAAGAACTCGCCCCTTCAGTAGCCAAGCATGCGAATCGTCGGGATGGTCCACGAGAATCTTGTCGATCTCTGCGAGCGCGGCATCCAACTCTCCACCTTGGGCGAATGCCTCAGCGAGGCCGAGTCGAGCCCGGATCGAGGTCGCATCAGCGGCAAGCGCAGCATTGAATGCTTCGATGGCCGCGGCGCGGTCGTTGCTCCCCAGCAGTGCGAGGCCGCGATACGTCAATGCCTGCGTCGAATCGAGCGGGATCGATCCTTCATCAATTCGCTTCAGCAAGCCTGTGTAGTCACCCTGGGCGAGATCAATCTCCGCCGTGAGCACGGCCGCATCCTCGGCCGGCGCCTGGGATTGTATGGCGCGCTGCAATTCTTTCTCCGCTCCCTGCAAATCGCCGATTCGCAGCGAGACCCGCGTCAGCATCAACCGGGCGGAGACGTTGTCGGGGTCAGAACTGAGCGCGTTCTGTAGTTCAATGACCGCCGCTCGGTCGTCGCCAGATGCGAGGTAATTTTCGGCCCGGGCGACGCGTTCCTCTCCCGTGATGAACCAATCGCAACCCGACAACGCCATCGCACACGCGAGCGCTGTAGCACGCAAGATCGGGCACATTGTCTCGCTTCTCATTTGTTAACCCGGGGCGTGGAAGTAATTGGTACGGGAGCAGCAAAGCCGGTCAGTATCGCTCGCGCTTCATCACAATCGAGACGGCAGACGGAGCGCAACGCGATCACGGACGACGACGCTCCGCCACGGATCGCAACCAGGCCATACCGGAGCTGCGCCACGATACCTCGGTCTGTTCTATGGGTTCCGACCTGATAGTAGTATCGAATCACCGACCGCTCCTGCGGGCCTTGAACGATCAGCTCCGTGATAGGATGGTCTGCATACTCGCGCGTCGAAGCAACAACCGTGCCCTCTCCGGGTCCGATGAACGCATTGCCATACCCCACCAGCTCCTTGCCTTGATATTGCAGGGCGTAGCTCGCGACGAACGCTTGCACACGCAAGCCGTCGCGGCTCGTGTATTCGCGCCTTGACGTGTAGTCCGCTCCAACGAACACAGGATTCCACGCCGACGACTCATCTGAAATGAGTGACCAACTTCCCGAAGCCTGCGGCAGCAACGCATCGATCGACGGTAGCGCCGCCGGCTGTACTGGCGTCAGGATCTGCCAGCTCGGCGCAGCCATAATGGCGATCAGGGCCATCAACATGCCCAGAACAACCCTGCTCCATGACGGCACCGATGCTGCCGCGAAACCTGCAGCCTGCGTCGTCTTCTCGGCCGGCGGCACGAAGCGTCGGGCGATCACGAAGAACACGGTCATCATCACTGCAAACACGACCCAACCGAAATTGTAGTGTTCGACCCGCACCAGATAGTGCTGCATGTTCGTCAAATAACCAGCGACGACAATAATGTAAACGCGCAACCAGTTCGTCAGCAACGCGAGAGCGGCGGCGATTGCGGCCAGTTGCACACGAACCTTTGCACTGTCACGCCCAATCTCACCGTAGAGTGTCGAAATGGCCAGCGACACGATGAAAAAGTGGATGCCGCTGCAGCCGCCCGCCACCTCGAACACGCCGGCGGCGAGATGCACAAAGTTTCCCTCGACGTAGGCCGGGATGCTGCTGAGTTTTAGTAGGAACTGCACCGCCACAACGGTCGCACCCTGCAGCAGCGAGTTCGCCTGATCCCAGAGGGGGATCGCAAAGATGAGATATCCGATCGGAAACCACAGTTGCAAGGCGATCAACCTCCCGAAGACCGCCCACACCGACAACCACAGTATCGCGAGCAACAGCAACTGGTGCGCGAGTTCTATGCCACTGCGCACAGTGACGATCCAGACCAGTCCCGCCAGGAGAACGAACAGCGCCGCCGGCATGCTCGGCCGACAGAGCTTACCGATGAACTGGTCGCGTTTACGCAGCACCAGCCATAAGACTAGGACGGCAATCGCAAAGCCGTGCGTATAAGTAGTTTTTGACGTATCGCTCCACAACTGCAGCAGCGAGTCAGAACTGGGCCAATGCAGCACAAACACGCCGGCTAGCAAGGCCACGATCGCACAAGCCAAGAGCCTTGCACGACTCGCCGAACCAGCGCTCGATGGCAAATATGAAGTCGAGCCTTGGTATGTTGATACGGGTTGCGGCATCGATCTCACTGCGGTGACCGAATTCCGTACTTCTCCATTAGATCATATAGCGTCGGCCGACTGACCCCGATCATCTCCGCGGTCCTGGAAATGTTGCCGTCCGTGATGATCAAGGTCTGTCGGATCGCCTGCCGCTCGGCGCGCGCGCGCACTTCCTTCAGGTTGAACAGCGATGTGCCGTCGACGGCTTCACGCAGGCCCAAATCCTCCGCAGTGATCTGCGTTCCTTCGGCCATGATCATCGCGGTCTTAACCTTATTCTCAAGCTCACGAACGTTTCCAGGCCACTCATAGGCCTCGAGCGCGGCGATGGCTTCCTCCGTAAATCCCCGCTTCGGCCGACCATGAATCCCTCCGAACTTTCGCAGCAGAGAATGCGCAAGGACGGTTGCGGCGCCCGGTCGGTCCCGCAGCGGCGGCACGTTGATCGTAACTTCGCCGATGCGGAAGAAGAGATCCTGTCGGAACTGCTGCGCAGCAATCTGCGCCTGAAGATCCTTGTTGGTCGCGCATACCACACGCACGTTGACCGGTATCTCCTCGCGGCCGCCGACACGTTCGATCACCCGCCCCTGCAGGAACCGCAACAGCTTGGCCTGCAATGCCAGCGGCATGTCGCCGATCTCGTCTAGGAACAGCGTACCGCTATTGGCCATTTCCACCTTACCAAGGGTTTGCTTGACTGCGCCGGTAAACGCCCCTTTTTCATGACCGAACAATTCGCTTTCGAGGAGTTGCTCGGGAATCGCGGCGCAATTGATTGCGACGAACCTGCCAGCCGTGTGCGCGCTCTGGTTGTGAACCGCGCGAGCCAGAAGTTCCTTACCCGTCCCGCTCTCGCCGAGTATCAACACCGATACATCTGCGGGCGCAACCTTCTCCACCATCCTGCAGACCTTGAGCATGGCCTCATCGGTGGCTATCAATCCTTGGAATGGCGTGTTGTATTGCGCCTCCCGCAGTTGCCGATTCTGCTGTTCCAGCGCGTGGAGGTTGAACGCTCGGCTGACAAGCAGGCGCAGCACATCGGTGTCGACCGGCTTCTCGTAGAAATCGTAAGCGCCCAAGGAAACGGCCGTCACGGCGTTGTCGCGGTCGTGGTTGCCTGTGACCACGATCACCTTGGTCTGAGGCGCGATATTCAGAATCTCCTTGAGTGTGGCCATGCCCTCGCCCACGCCTTCCAGATCCGGCGGCAGACCCAGATCCTGCAACACCACAGGCGGCTCGAAACGGCGCAATTGCGCAATCGCTTCGTTGCGAGTGGACGCCATGAGCACTTCATGATCGTCGAAGCACCACTTTAGTTGCCGCTGCAGTCCAGCGTCGTCCTCAACGATGAGCAGCCTAGGCTTGGTGTCGTTCACGATAGGGTCCGGCTCGGCAATGGGTTAGCGTGTTGAGCCACAATCAGAGTTCCGCCACATCCGTAGACGACGGCAATCCATGTCGACTATCGACCGTAGCGGACGGGGCGCTCGAATGGCTCCGTCGGAAGGGTAATCGAGAATCGCGTTCCGCGACCGGGACTGCTCTGCACTTCCACGTATCCGCCGAGCATCTGCACGTACTCGCGCGTCTGGTATGCGCCAATTCCCATGCCCTTAGACCCCTTGGTGCTGTCGAACGGGCGGAACAGGCGCTCCCGCACGAACTCGGCGTCCATGCCCTTACCGTTGTCAGTGACTGTCAGTGTCGCGACGTCCGCTCCGGACGATAGCCGAACCACAATTTCGCCCGCCGGTGCGGCATCCTGGGCATTCCTGATGATGTGTTCGACGACCGCCGACAGGCGCTGCGGATCAGCCTTGACGTGAATCGCCCGCTCTTCCGTGTCGAACCGCGGCACTGGCGCACGCAGACTGCAGCGATCCACCGTGTTGCGCACCATATCGTCCAACCGAATGATCTCCACCACATGCCCGGCCGTCGACTGCCGCAACTGTTCGATCAATCGGGTCATGCGATCGACCGTGTTGTCAATGGTTTCGATGGTGTCGTCCACGAACTCCGGATTGTGCTTGTGCCTGGGTGCGTTGGTCACGATGAGCTGTAGCTGCGCCACGGAATTCTTCAGGTCATGCATCATGAACGCCGTCAGCCGGTTGTAGGCTTCGAACTGCCGACTTTCCGCTAGGCGCCGGTCGGCATCGTGTTGCGCAAGTTGTGTTGCAACGTGCCTGCCGACAGTCTTCAGCAGGTCGCGATCCTCGTAAGTTAGCTCGAATGGCGGCGGCGGGTCATACAGCACGAAGAAGCCGAACAGCCGATCCAGTTCCGGCAGCGGAGACACGATACGCAGATCTACATTCCGGGCCAGCCATGCCGGCAGTTCGATGTTTTCGTAGACGTCGGGCATACGTTGGTGCTCGTGCAGATCGACGATCCACTGACGCTTGCGGACGAACTTCACCAGATCGCAATCGTTGCAGAGCGGCGCGAGGCCGCTTACATCATCCAGCTTCATTGGCCAAGCACTGACAGGGACGAACTGCCGCCCGCGCTCGTCGGCGACGAACAAGAGTCCGGCCGGGCTATCGAAGATCTGCGCAACAGCACGAATCGCAGTGCGCCGGGCGTCCTCTTCGGTTGCCGTCGAAAGCGTACGAATGAATCGCAGCCACTCGATTCTGTAGTCGTACTTGTTGCTGTAGAAGTGCTTGCTAATGAATACGAGCACCTGCCGTCGCAGGACACCGGACAAGAGGAGAAATCCCAGCACCACCGCGGCACCGGCAAAGAAAAGAATCTGACCTACTGCGCCCCAGTCTCCGCCGAGATCGCGCATGACGTATCCCGTAATTGCCATCGCGATCAGATAGATGCCCACCGCGACGAATGTGGTCGTATAGAAGACCACCTGGCGCGAGACGAACACCTCCAACGACCACTGCGGATTGCGGCGCGCCGCCAGAGCAATCATGGGAACAGCAAGTGCGGTGACAATCCCTCGAACGATCCAGGCATCGATGGAAATGCGGCGCAACAGTTCGGCCTGGGAATACAGAAACAGGTCGTAGGCGAACATGCCTCCGATACCGAGAACGACGTAGCGCAGCGCGTTGCGTCCCGCGTGTGATGCATTTCGGTAGATCTGCTCGAGCAGAATGAGTACGCACAGCGTCAGCAGCAGCCCTGAACGCGACAACAGCATCGACCCGCTGCCGAATCCCGGCAGCCACGGCGTCGCCAAGGCGAACACCAGCAAACCGATCCACAATACGTGCGCGCCGGTCAGCAACAGCCGCGGCGCCGTCGGGCGCGCAAGTTCGGTGAGTACCAGTATCCAGACAGCGTCCCGCAGCACCTCGGCCACGTAGACGACAAGGAGAGGTGCCGAACCCAACCGGGCTTCGACGGCGAACAGAAATGCCCAGACGCAAGTCGCAGCGCACGCGCCGATCAGCCTTGCACCAACTCTGCGGCCGCGCCAACTGATCGCGAGCAACAGCGTCAGGAATAAGAAGCCGAGTCCTGCGATCGCGTAAGTCGCCACTCCTGCATTGCTCATGGAAGAACACCCGAAACACAGCTCGCGCGCCGGATGCCGGTGCACGCCACCCAGCTCACACTAGCGTGCACCCTTGCCCCAGACGATGACTTCCACTGTCTGCAGAATGATCGCGAGATAGAACAGCAATGAATGATTCTTCACATAGAACAGGTCGTACTGCAATTTCTCCGCGGCGTCCTGTTCGGACGAGCCGTACGGGTAACACAACTGCGCCCATCCCGTGATACCGGGCTTGATTGTGTGTCGTTCCCGGTAGTACGGGATGCGCTCGTTCAACTGTGCAACGAATTCAGGACGCTCAGGGCGCGGACCAACAAAGCTCATGTGGCCGCGCAGTACATTGAGAATCTGCGGCAACTCGTCGATGCGGGTCAGTCGGATGAACGACCCAACCTTCGTAACGCGATTGTCGTTCTTCTGCGCCCACTGCGCACCGTGGCGCTCGGCATCCTCACGCATGCTGCGGAACTTGAGAAGCTTGAAGGGCCTGCCATGCTGCCCCACCCGAAGCTGTCTGTAGAAAATGCTGGCACGCGGACCTTCCGTGAGCTTGATCGCCATGGCGGTCAGCAGCATGAACGGCAACGCCACGACCAGCAGAATCAGGCTCGCGAGCACGTCGAATGCGCGCTCCAGGGTGCTGTGGATTCGTCCCTGGCGGAACCCTTCCGAGAAAATCATCCAGCTCGGATTGAGCACGTCGAGCCGCACCTTGCCGGTTTCGCGCTCCAGAAAACTGATGAGCTCAATGATTTCGATCCCTTCCAGCCGGCATTCAAGAAGCTCGTTCATCGGGAACTGACGTCGGCGATCGTCCATGGCGACGACCACTTCATCGACCTCCAGGCTGCGACAGATACCGAGCAACGAGTCCGAAGAGTTGATTCTCGCTGCCTCTGGCACGCCATCGGGATCGTCGCCACCCGCCGCGACGTAACCTACGGGCAGGAATCCACGACGGTCCGAACGACGACGTAGCCTTGCGATGCTCTGCGCACGTTTGCCAGCACCATAGACCAACACGCGCTTCTTGAAGACATCCTCATCGGCAACCCGGTCGAAGATGATCCTCGCGACTGCCGCTCCGACGAAAGAAAGCACAGCGGCCGTCATGAGCAACGCACGCCCGACTTGCAGCGCCGGAAACAGGTAGAAGATCACCGCTATCAGGAGAACGCCGCCCACCATGCTGGCCCCCACTCTCGCAAGGACGCCAGTCAGGCGCGAACGCTGACGGGCGTTGTACAACCCCATGGCAGTCCCCGAAAGAAACAGCGCGCCGGAGAACAACAGGGCCTGCGGCCATATCTCTGGAAGGAACGGATTTGCCGGGCGGATCGCCGGATCCAAACCCGTCAAAGTGGCGGCATACAGAGCAAGAAAGAACAGCGAAGCCTCGACGAGGGCAAGAAGGGCAAGTGGAAGCTGCCAGTAGTGCTGAAAGATTCTTATTGCCACTTCGTCCGGTGCCTTTGGTAAATGCAATTGCCTAGCCTCAGGCAAAAGCCCGTAGACCGGCAAGAAAACCACTTGAGGATTCAGCGCGTTGCGCAAAGCAGCGGTATGGAACCCGGCCTGCCCGCATTCAGCAAGCGGACCGAAGTCTAATCACTCCACCCTCACAACCGCGTGAAGGGTTTCACACGAACCTACTGTCAAATCGCCCGCGCTCGTGGTCTCTGGTGGCGGACAATTGACAATCATTCGCATTTCCATTTAGATTGCCCTCACCCATCCTACCGGGCAAGCGCATGTACGTCTGTCTTTGCAATGGCATCAGCGATCGGCAGATCCGCGAAGTCGTGGATCGGGGTGCTGGAACGCTTCCCGAAGTGCAGTGCTATCTACCGGTGGCAAACTGTTGCGGCCGCTGTGAAGACACGGCTCAGGAAATCATTTCCTGTCAGATCGAATCTGCAAGCCGGCCGGTCGCCGCCTGAACTGATTTGCATTCGCCCCTTCGTTCGTATCTCAAGGTAAATCCTCGGGTTTTTCTCTTCTCACACATTGCCTGATCGCACCCGCTCGTCCAAGATCCGGGCTCCTCGATTCTCTTCGACGAACCGGAGCTTCGGCCGTGAAAGGCAACGCAACCATCCTCAAGCACCTCAATGCGGTCCTCAAGAATGAGCTGACTGCGATCAACCAGTATTTCCTGCATGCCCGGATGTTCGACAACTGGGGGCTTAAGAAGCTGGGACATCATTCGAAGGAAGAATCGATCGACGAGATGAAGCACGCCGACAAGCTGATCGAGCGGATTCTGTTTCTAGATGGCCTGCCGAATCTGCAGGACTTGGGGAAGCTGCTGATCGGGGAAAGCGTGAAAGAGGCGCTGGAATGCGACCTCAAACTGGAAATGCAGGCGCATCCCGACCTGCGCGCAGCGATCGCAGACTGCGAAAAGACCAGCGACTACATCAGCCGCGAGATCTTCGAACGGATCCTGGAATCAGAGGAAGAACACATCGACTGGCTCGAGACGCAGCTCGGACTGATCGAGCGGATCGGCATCGAAAACTATTGCCAGATGCAGGTCGACAAATCCTGATCCTCACGCAATCGTCTTGGTCGCCACGTTGGACAGCGCGCTTTCGTATCCCGTGCTGTTCACAGCAACAACCGCAAAAAACCAGGCGCCTGCACTGAGATTCTCGATCACGTAGCTACTGACCGATGGGTTCGTGATCGACACCGATTGCGTCAATTCGTCGGCCGAACGTCCGTATCGAATCGTGAAACCCGCCAGATCGGTAAGGCTCGAGCCATCGGTATTCTGCGTCGGAGACAACCAGGACAGCGCCGCGCTTCCCGTGGCGACAGCGGACACGGTCACGGAAAAGGCAACCAAGGATGCTTCTGCCTGACCATCCGATACGGAAATCCTGATTCCGGCAAACGTTCCCACGTCCCCTGCTCCGGGCGTACCGGTCAGCCTGCCTGTACTGGCGTTCAGCGACATCCATGCCGGCAGATTGGCGGCAGTAAAGGACAACGCGTCGCCATTCGGATCGCTAGCCGCGACTTGGAAGCTGTATGTCTCGCCCACGACAATTGCCGTCGCCGGCTGACCTTGAATCGTTGGCGCCGAATTCGTGCCCGTAACCGGCGGAGGATTCGCCTGAGGTGATGAACTCGTAGCTCCATCCCCGCCACCACAGCCGGTGATCAACGCCGCGACGAAAAGAATGAGAAAAATCCTGGGCTGCACTCGTTTACCAACTCCCTAAAGTCGAGACGAAAACATTGAGGTGGTGAATTACAAATGTCGTGCCAACGCTACTGATCCGCTTATTTCTTTAAAAATCATATGCTTGTAATTTGGATGTCCGCAGGAATGTCGCCAGCAGCCCACAGCTGACGTGCAACAGGCACGCTGAAGGAAACAACTTATTGAATGGAAAAGGTTTCCTGACGTCGCGAAGTCGCGACATCAGTGGGCGCGGGAATACGTAGTTTCGACTAGGAGAGAATGACAAGCGTCGAGACGGCCGGAGCGGGTGCTCCGCAGACCTTGGGCGATGGGCGCCGAAATCTGCTGGCAGGTTGACCTGGCGGCCATTAATGGCGTCCCCAAAGGGATTCGAACCCTTGTTACCGCCGTGAAAGGGCCGTTAAGACAGTCCGGAGCGGACCGGCATAGTCCAGAATGTGACTGAAATCCCTAGAAATACAGTATTTTCTATCCTACACTGTCCAGCATAGTCCGGATCGGTATTTTTCCCATGATTTTCCCATGGGCCCGATTCGGCGATCGGACGCGCCGTGGCACGGGTCAAACGCAGCAACGAACTCTCCTCGATTGAGGCTCGGCGGAAGCTCCGAATCCGACCTGAGCCCTATTTCATGGTCATCGAGAAGGGACTGGCGCTGGGCTATCGCAAGTCCTCGGCCGGGAGTGCCTGGATTGTCCGCCGATATGACCCCCTCACCCGCAAGAACGCCGAGAGCCGGCTGGCGAAAGCCGACGACAACCGGGACGCCGACGGCATCGAGGTTCTGACCTTCAGCCAGGCGCAGCGCCTGGTGATGGCGGACACCAAACACAAAGCGGAAGCTGCCGCCGGCAAGCACTACACCGTCGCCGATGCCGTGGCCGACTATGTCGCCTGGGCGAAAGACAACAACAAGAGTGGAGACGACACCGAAGCCAAGCTCAGGGCCTACGTGCTCGAGTCCGATCTGGCCGACAAGCGCCTCGGCGATCTCACCCCGGCCGACATGGACACCTGGCTGAGCTGGGCCCTCAAACGGCCGCGGCGTTTCAAGGCGAAGACGCTTCCCACCCCTACCCCGCGCGCCTTCAAGAAGCCTCGACCACCGAAGCCTGAGAAGAGGAAAGCCGATATCCCGGCACTGTCCACGGATGAGCTTCGCCGCCGCCGCCGGTCCACGGTCAACCGGATCATTACGCCTGTGAAGGCCATGCTGAATCACGCCAAGAGTCGCCGGAAGATTGCGACCGACGATGCGTGGGCCAAGCTCGGCAAGTTCGCGCGCGTGGACTCCGCACGGCTGCGCTGGCTCACCGAGGCCGAAGCGGTACGCCTGCTGAATGCGAGCGCTCCCGACTTCCGGAAGTTCGCCCAGGGCGCACTGATGTCCGGATGCGGCCCCGGTGAACTCGCTCGCGCCGAAGCGCGCGACTTCGATCCACATTCCAAGACGCTACTGGTCACCGACAAGACGCGACCGCCGCGCCGCGTGCCACTGACGGATGACGGCGTTGCCCTGTTCGAATCTCTGACCGCCGGTCTGGGTGGACACGATCTCATCTTCATGCAGAGCGATGGCCGCCCATGGAAGAAGATCGACTGGGTGCGCGCGATCAACGGCGCCTGCGGGGCCGCGAAGATTTCGCCGCCCGCCACGTTCTACACGCTGCGTCACACCTACGCATCGCACCTGGTGCAGAAAGGTACGCCGCTGATGTTCGTCGCGACGACGCTGGGCCACAAAGACACGCGCATGGTGGAGAAACACTACGGCCACTTCGCCCACTCGCATGTCGCAGAGTCGATTCGCGAGCGGCTGCCATCGTTCGGCATCACCGTGGACAAGAAGGTCCAGGCACTGAAACCGAAATGAGAATTCCAGATTTGGGGGCAAGGGTTCCCCAATAAGCGAGGCGCACGGCCCGTTGCAGCGGTCCGGCGCCTCTAACCACAACCGCACTTAAAGGGAGTGCAGATATGGCTACACGCGATAGTAGACCGGCAAGGCGTTCAACGCCCGTTCGCCGCGTCGGCAACGTCCTCCATCTCTCGATGCCCACTCGGCCGACTGATTCGTCGGCAAAGCCGGATCAGTATCGGCAGGACATCTGGGACAGCTTTCCGCATCTGCGCAAGCCTGCCCCGATGCTCACCGTCCATCCCTATTTCGAGACACAGGAGTGACAATCATGTCGAAGACCAATCGAAAGAGGTCTGCTCAACCGGCAAGGCCCAATATCGATTCACCAAAGCACGCGGGCGCTGTGCAACTGGTCAAACTGCAACATGATTTGATGATGGCCAAGGGAATCGTGTCCGGCGCGATCGATACGCTGTCAGCAGAAGAAGGAGGCGACCAGCACCCGACGTTTGCATTGCGCGCCGCTGACGAAATTCTCAGCAGAATCGCTGACCAGATGGACCCCGCGATGTTCTGGCGCACCGCCGAAGCCACGATCCGCGAGGCGAAGGCGCTTGTCAGTGGGGGTCATGCTCATGGCTAACAGAAGCGCATCGGCTGCCGAGTGGCCGGAGATGACGAACATTGAGCATCCGGGCAATGACCAACGCTGGTGCAATGCAGACGGCGGCGGCTGGGTGGATGCACTTGAGCGAGCATGGCCGGGGGTGCGTGTCCTTCGTTTGGATTTTGAGTTCGACAATCGCCAAGATCACAGCGAACGCTCGGGCCGAATGACTGTCAATTTGAACGTCTCTGGAATTCCTGATGCGTTGATCGCTGCAGGTCTGGTGAGTCGCACAGAACTCGATTCGCTACCACCGTGCGGCGTGCGAGGTGGCAGAAGAAAGATCACCAGATCCAAGGCAACCGGGCGCATTCGTGTCGAGTCCTTCATCCGCGACAACGATGAAAAGGACTTTCCGGCGTTCAATGTACTCGTCAGTGCATTGTCGCCGCTAATTTGGAAGCCGTAGGAGTTCGGAAAAATTTCGAGCCCCGCCGACGAAAGTCGCGGGGCCTCCCTCACAAATCATTTCAAGGGACTCAGCCCGTTAGGGTCGGGCCGATTCGATACGGGTGAAGTTCATATGGCAATGGGAAACAAGTTGTTCGCTCTCGCTGAGCGTGAGTTCAAGGCAAATCGTGCGGCGCCGGTGCGCCAGAAGTTTCGCGGTCTCAAGCTCAACGTTGGCAAATACGATGAGGGATGGGACCGCAAGCGCGGCGCGGCCGTCCGCATGATGGCCGTCGTTCTTCGTGACGACGATCAGGCTCTATACACACGCGTGAGCCAGAGTCCCGGCTTCGCGAAGACATACACCGACGCGGCGTCATGGCTTCAGCGCGAAGCGGACTATCTGCGCCTGACGGCAAGCAAGTTGGATGTCGCCGCGTCGCGCCTGAAAGCTGTGCTGGATCGCTGCGAGGATTCGGCTACGTTGACGGCGAGTTGATCAGAAACCATCGCGCCTAGGCTCGCTACCGAAGACCCGGAAACCCTTGCCGGGCTGGCGCGGTGTCCTTTCCAAGGGATGCGCAGAGGGGTAGCGCAATGCCGAAAAAGAAGGCAACGATCGATGGGCTCGATCCATCGATCTACGCATCGTTCGATAGATTGGTTAGCGAAACATCTTTGGACGAGGTGTTTTATCCCATGGACGAACGAGGCATAGATCCACGCTCCCCGTTCTTTCATCCCCTACATCCAGAGCACGTCCCGCCGGGAGGCCTGTTGGCCATTCCATTGGATGTTGACATAGATTCTTTGCGCTCGTCACAGACCCGCAGAGTCGCCGAGCACTTGAAGCTGGTGAAACAACACTCGGCCCTAGTCGCCACTGCGAAGGAGGCAAGCTTCAAAGCCGCGGCGCGCACTTTTCAGAATCTCCAAACTCGCCGAACGTCACCTGAAGGATATCGCCACGCTCGCGCCGAGTTCCGCTTTCTCAGGATCGCTATTCTCGCCATTGGATCATTCCGCCTAACCGGCGGATACACAGACCCCGAGCCGACCGCGCCGCAGAGAGAAGCAGCTGCGCGTCACATCGATTCAGTGGTACGTGATATCCAGAAGCTCGGTGTCGGATTCCATGGAGATCCGGTACGAACATTGCTGCTAGAGCATGAACTGCGCAGCCTCAAGCAGCATGCTGACAAACAGCGGAGAAGGACGCGCCGCGACAGTAGCTATCCATACCGCGCGTTCATCGCTCGCGTAGCCGAAGATCTGCACTCAGCATTCGGGAACATCTCGCCAGGGATCGTCAAGCATCTCGCGCAAGCGGTTGGTTCGCAGCTGGGTGAGAGAGTTATCGAAATGCAGCTTGCGGAGTTGAGGCGAAAGAAATCGAAATGAATTTCCCTCGCTTTCTTTCGGTGAAGGAAAGGAGCATTTGTTGGCGCTCGTTCCACCGTTCTCGCTTCCACCCTAACCAGCAACGATTACCCCGCGCCTCGGACAACCAAGACCGTTCATCCCGAACTGTCGCGTCGCTCCAGAGGTTTTCGAGGGTTCAATCACATGGCTGCTCGCCCCCCGAACTCCGATCTGCCAGCAGAGGGGTTCATCAAGATCGCGACTGTTCTCCGAGTCTTCCCAGTTTCAAAAACCGTTTGGTACGAAGGCATCAAAGCCGGCCGCTATCCTAAGCCGGTCAAGCTGACTGGAAGCTCAAAGGCAGCCGCGTGGCGCGTTTCTGATATCCGCGGTCTGATCGAGCGCATGAGCGCCCAGGGCGGGTGAACATGCCTAACAGCAAATGGGCCGCCCCGACTGGCAGCCCGCAAGATCAGCAACACTGCACAACTGAGTCTAGCCATCACGGCGCTGCACTCAAGCCCCGCGCCAAGAAACTTCGACTGCTTGACGCTCTTCTGACCGGTCCGAAGACCTCCTTCGAACTCGAGAAAGCGCCGGTCTTCGATCACTGCGCGAACTCCACGGTCAGCGAGTGGCGCAAGCAAGGGATCGACATCCGCACGGAGATGGTCACGGTTGCCGGCTACGGTGGCGAGCCCGCGCACATCGCGCGGTATTCGTTGGCACCGAAGGCGATCGAACAAGCCACCCGGCTGACCCGGATGTTCGTATCGCGACATGAAAGCCTCTGACGTTCCGATCCATGGCGCGTCGCTCTCATGCCAGCCGCCTCGGAGTTGCTCGCGGCGAGCGCTACGCGCTCATTCCAGAGGAACTCATGGAATCTGAGGCCTATCACGCACAGCCGGACTGGGGTCGAAGCGTGCTCTTTGCGCTCGCGTCACGATTCAACAGCCACAACAATGGCGACTTGTCTTTGCCGTTCAGCGAAGCCAAGCGGCTTGGCATCACCTCCCAATGGAAGTTGTACGCCGGTCTGCGCTTGCTCGAAGGCGCCGATCTGATCGTGTGCACCCGACGTGGTCATCTCTCACGTGGCACGAAACTCCCAAGTCTCTTCGCTTTGACCTGGCGCGGTATCGACGTGTTCGAGTCCGTTCAGTTCGACCCCGGCGTTGCGACTTCGCCCGTGCCATCCCATACGTGGGCACGCTGGAAACGACCGGCCGATTGGCCCGAGTTCGTACGGAAAACAGCGCGTCTCATGAAGGGGCGCAAGGGCGATGACGGCCCAATCCTCGCCCGAGGCAAGAAAAATCCACACACCACCCATGGTGGAGCGGGCCGCTCCCGCCGTGGTGGAGCGAGGAACCGCAATACCGCTCCCACCATGGGGGAGAAGGAACTGCCCTTTCTCGCTCCCACCGTGGTGGAGGCCTCTAAGACTCAGGGGGTGGGGGCTACGCAGACTGAGGGTGATGGTCCGAAACCCGAGGCAGTGAAGGAAAGCGATCGGTACGAGGCGACAGAGCCAGAAGCAGGTTTCGCAACTGAGAGGGGACCGTCATGAGCGACGCCGACCTGGCCCGCGAGGCTGCCCTTCGAATCTCTGGCGCACAGGAGGTCGCATTGGCCCTGGGCGAGCTAGCTCAACTCGCAAGGGAGCTGCCGTCACCCAGAGCACAGAAGCTGTCGCGCGCATTCATCCTGCTGGCCGAATGCCAAGCCGCCCTCATGGGCGGCGATTCCCTGCCCGACGATCCTCAGTGCGCCGAAGATCGTCAAGTCAGTCCAACGGAAGTCAACGTCGAACGCTTTCTCCACTTCTGGCGCTTGTTGCAGGACGCCGAGGCCGGCGAGCGGGCCAAGATTGTCTGCAGTCGAACAGGCTGGTCGCAATCGAAGTACTACCGAATCCGCACCGATGCGATCGAGCGCGGACTCATTTGACGTGCGCGGCTCCATTCTCACTTTTCTCATTTTCGTTGTGCACGTGGGAATGGCGCCTTGTAGCTTTCGACGTCGTGAGATGTGAGGTTCCCATGAGCTTAGCGACGGTCGCGGCACAACTGTTCGTTGCAGAGGCGCGCGACATTCTCGCCAAAGCGGATGAACAGCATCGCGACCTCTCGGAGTTCGAGTCGGGCCGCGTTGAGACGTTGCTGGAAGTGGCGGAGCGTTTCTCACGCAGCGCTCCGGGCGTCATCGCGGCAGACGAGCTCCATAGCGCAAGGTACTAGCAGCGGTGGCACGAAAGCACACAAATGCCAAGCCTTCGAGGCGCCGCGGCGAAGTGCCGAAGCAAACTCCTGCGAGCGCCCACGCCCCTGCGGCTGCTTTGGTGTGCGAAGTCACATCACGCGAACCTGCCGAGCAGGAGCGACAGTTTGCTGCATTCACTCAGCGGCCGAGTGTCAAAGCCGGCATTACGATTGCAAGCTGGAACAACAGACGGTTCCGCAATGCCAACATCAATGAACTCGTGAAGGATCTCAGCGACCAGGGGGCGAAGGCCTCGTCCGGGGACTTCAGCCGGCTGGAAAGCATGCTCGCTATTCAGGCCCATACCCTCGACGCGCTGTTCAACGAGTACGCCGTGCTTGCGCAGCTCAACATTCGAGAGCACCTCCCTGCGTCGGAGTCATTCATGCGTCTGGCACTGAAGGCACAGTCACAGTGTCGCGCGACCATCGAGACACTCGCCACGGTCAAGAATCCACCGGCGGTGGCCTTCGTCAAGCAAGCAAACATCGCCAGTGGTCACCAGCAGGTGAACAACGGAGTAGGCAGTACCGCGCGCGGAACATCGATTCAAGCAAACGAACTTTTGGAGTCACATGAACGGCTGGAGCGTCGAACGTCGCAAGAAGCAAGCTTTGGCAATTCGAAGATGGCAACCCTGGAAGCGATCCACGGGACCAAGAACGCCGGAAGGAAAGCGGGCGTCGAGCCAGAACAGTTGGAAGCACGGCGCGAGGTCGCATGAGACGCGAGAAGCACGACGCCTGATCGCGAGTCTGCGTGAATCACCCAAGATAAGGCTGTAACAGCATGGCCCAATACACCCCCTTCTTCCCTCGAGCGCAACCGCAAGCGAATCTCATGGCGCTGCTCTTGGAGCAGGAGAAGGAGAAACAGCAGCGCGTGCCGAAGGCGGCCGCTCTGCCTCCGAACCCGGCACCCTCCGCGACGCCATTGCAGCCGGGCCAAAGCATGAGCATGGGATTCCCCACACCAGCGCCGCAGCCGCAGCAGAAGCCGGCGTTTATGGATCGCCTCACGACCGGACTTCTTGGTCCAGCCGAGACCTATGGTGGCCTCCTTGGACCAAGCGATGTCGAAGCAGCCCGCCGACGCGCCACGATGGCCATGGCGGCGTCCTTGCTCGCAGGTGGTGGACCGTCGCCAACGCCGCGCGGCACCGGCGAGTTGATCGGCAATGCGATGCTCACGGGTCAGTCCACTCAGGACCAGTCGTTGCAGAACGCGCTTCAGACGATGCTATTCAAGCAGAAGTTGGCACAGCAGCCGACTCCGAAGGCGCATGTCGTGAATGGTGCGCTGGTCGATGAGGCCGGCCGGGTGATCTACAGCAGCCCGCAGACGGCAAAGCCGCAAGACCCGTTGTCACAGCTCCACGCGGACTACAACGCCGGTCTCATCACTCAAGACGATTTCCTCGCTCGTCGCAGGCGCATCATCGAAGGCAATCCTCCGGTCAGCGTCACGCTCGATCAGCGATCCGAGACAGAAGCCGAGAAGTCGTACGGTAGGAGGGTTGGCGAGGACTTTGCCCAAGTCCTGAGCGACGGCCGCATGGCACAAGATGAGAAGGACATTCTCTCCACACTCCGTGACAACCAGGCGCGCACCGGTCCGACACAGGACTTCCGAGCTGCTGCCGGTTCGCTGTTTGCCGATCTGGGCCTGCCGATCTCGGAATCCCGGCTGAACCAGATCAGCGACTTTGGCGCGTACAAGGCCGCCGCGAATGATCTCGTGCTCTCGAAGCAGATGCAGCAGAAGGGCCCGCAGACGGACAGTGACCGCGTGGTCATTCAGGCAACCGTAGCGAACGCGAAGAACCTACCGGAAGTAAATCGCATGATCGTCGGCTACGGCTTGGCTCTCGCCGATCGCAAGATCGAGCGCGCCGAGTTCGCCGAGAACTATCGCCAGCAGACCGGAAAGATCGAAGGCTGGGAGAGCGCATGGCGCGACTACATGCGCCGTACGCCGCTCGCCGGCAAGAACCCAAAGAGCGGTCGTCTCGTGTTCTGGAATGAATACCTGGACCAGATGAGGGCTGCGAATCCGCAGGCGTCGGACGAGGAGATCATGGATCAGTGGAGGCGCACGTATGCCGCTCGTTGATCCCTTCGATCAGCCTGCCGATGCGATGGGCTCGCCATTGGGCCTGCGGGCCGCTGGCAACCAAGCTTCCGAGTACGGCGTACTCGACGACCCGTTCGACGAGCCGGAGCCGGACTATTCGCAGCTAGGTGAATTCGATGCCGATGGTGCTCCCGAGCTTGCAAAGTGGAGATTGGCACTCGGCTACCTGACATCACCGAATGATGAGGCAAGAGCGGACATCATCCGTACCGTACTCCCAGACGCGACGGTCATTCGTGATTCGAGCGGGGCCCCGATCATTTCGTACAAGGGGAAGATGGGCTACGTGAACAAGCCCGGCGCGTCCCTACGTGACGTCCTCGGCGTTGGAGAAGGCATTGCCAAGTACTTGCCGGCGGGACGGACGGCCAGCTTGGCACGGCCGCTACTCGGCAAGGTCGCTCTGATGGGGGCAGCATCGGGCGCCACGAGCGTTGCCGAGGACATCGCCGCCATTCCTCAAGGGTCACAGCAGGGCATCGATCCTGTGCGTGCGGGCGTTACAGGGGTAGCGGGCGCAGCAGGTCAAGCTATGGCGCCTGTCCTAGCACGATGGCTGCAAAGCGCGGGAACGAGCGTAAAGCGAGCATGGGACGCCCTTCGCCCTCACGTTCGTGGCGAATCCATTACCGAGCAGGGCCGCGCCGCCGCCCGCCAGCTTGGGCTGAAGGTCGATCAGATCACCCCGCAGTTGCTGCGTGAACTGTCACGCGCCGCCGACGATGCAGCCAACGCAGGCGTTGGCGTTCACAGCGTGCCGGGAGTCGCCGACCGGTTGGCCCTCTCACGTCGCTTCGGCGTGCCGCTGACGAAAGGCGAATTGACCGATGACTACGCCCAACAGTCTCTTGAGGAGAATCTGCGCCGCATGGATGTCACCACCAAAGCGGGAAACATCATGCGCAGCCAAGGCGAGACCGCCGATGCTGCACTTCGTGGCGCGAACAATGAAACCGGCTTCGGCCTGGTAAAGCGGGAAATTGCGGGCAACACTCCTCTGGCAGGAGACACGGCAGACGCCGGCCAGGCATTGCTTTCTGCAACGCGTCGCGCAGCCGACAAGGCGCAAGGCGCGTATCGTGAAGCGTACGCAACGGCTCGCGAAGCCGGCTCGGCCCTGAACTCCACAAGCTATCGATCGTTCCTCGATGGCGTCGAGGCGAAGCTCAAGAACTCCATCGACTACGATCCGGCGTTGTTTCCGAAGACGGCAACGCTGCTCGATAACCTTCGGGCTCGGCAGGAATGGATGGTCGCTGTCGCCGAGCGAGGCCAGACGCCGGGCAACATCCCGCTTTCCAAGCTTGAGAACCTGCGCAAACTGATGAACGCGCAGTGGCGATCAGCCGATGCGACGGATCGTATGGGCCTCGATGTGTTGCGCCGCGAATTCGATGAGATGGTCAATGGCGCGATCGATAGCGGCAAAGTGACCGGTGACAAAGTAGCGGTCGAGGCCTGGAAGCGTGGCCGCGATCTGTATGCCAGATTCCGCGATCTCTACTCGCCCGGCCGCGCAGAAGGACTGGCGGAGCGTCGTGCGGGCCGTACCGTCCAGGACTGGCTCAAGAGTGAATCGGCCACCGGCGAGCAGGTCATCAAGTCCGCTGCGTTCAACAGCGCACTTGCGAAGCGCATCGTCCAGATCCACGGCGAGGACAGCCCAGCTCACAAGGCGCTCAAGCAAGGCATGCTCGAGTACGTGTTCCGCCCTGCCTTGAAGGACAACGGCGTCAGCC
This sequence comes from Povalibacter sp., assembly GCF_036735925.1. Taxonomy (NCBI): domain Bacteria; kingdom Pseudomonadati; phylum Pseudomonadota; class Gammaproteobacteria; order Steroidobacterales; family Steroidobacteraceae; genus Povalibacter; species Povalibacter sp. The sequence continues at coordinate 11,484 of NZ_DAINNK010000001.1, read as the reverse complement.
CACGCATGTTCAAGTCACGCTACGAGCAATTCTTCATCAAGCAATACAGAGAGAACATGCAAGCCGTCTTCTCTCCGCAGGACATGGCGACGCTGAATGAGTTCTATCGCCTGGTACTCGCGAAGGTGCCGAAGGAAGGCGTCGTCAACTACTCGAACACCGGCAACGTGCTCATGAAAGGACTGCAGCAGCTCGGGCAGAAGCTCGGTGTTGCGATGGTGGCGAGTGGCAATCTTGAAACAGCAGCCGCGATGCAAGGGATCAATGCTGCCGCACAGGCTGGAAGTGCGTCGCAGGCTCGTCAGGCTGTACGTGGCCTGCTCCCAGTCAATCGATCACTGCCGTACGTCGCGGCTGGCGCCGTTGGCGGCTCCGAACCAGCGCGTCGATAGCGTAGATGATGGCCACGACGGCGATGCAGAACCCAACGAACCACCAGAATCGGCCTACGAACCAAAGGCGGTATGCACCGGCCAGAAGTCCAGCTGCGATCGCGGCGACTGCAACCTCCAAAGCGGTCGAAACTCTGTGAGACATGTTCAATTAATCCTGGTGAACAGCTAGATGAGCGACTCGTTTCCTTTCCGGCGGTTTGTGATCAGAAACTCGGTCGTCCACGGCCTTCTCTTCGGCTTGGCAGGAATTCTGGTGTCGGCCTTCCAACAGGCACCGGTCTGGCCGGCAATCGTCGCATCGGCCCTCGTCGGCGTGGTCATCGCATTGATCCGCGCGCCAGGCGTGTTCCACAAGGAAATCCGCCTGGTCTGCAACGAGGTCATCCGACAGACGACGCTCGCGTTCATGCGACGTAGCTATCAGGCGGGATTGCCACTTGACGACTTGCAAGAACTTCATAACGAGGTTCTGCGGGAAGCACGACGCACGCTGAGATCAAGGACGTTCATGACCATCAATGCAGAACAAGAACTTGCCGCCGAGGCGCTGCCTGAGATCCGACACTCGACACCCGACGACTGTGCGACATGAGCCTACTCCGGCACCGTGGGAAAACGTATCTACATCGCTGCATCGGCCACATGCGAAGCAGCCTGTTCCGATCCTGATGACACTAGGAGCGGGACCCCTACGTCAGCTCAAAATCCGAGCTACAGCAATCTACTGCGTGCTGCTCCCCTCTTCCGGACCTGCGTGCCTTGGGGCCGCGACCAGGACGCACCATTCTGCAAATGCATTTGGATGAGCCTGTCTGCGCAATCTCATGCCATGTCCGCATCAATACCTCTCGCTCTAGGCGACGCGCTCTCGAATGGGGATGGAGACCCGCCTGCCACATCTCGACAAAGGCGCACAGCATTCGCGTGCTGCAGAACGGCGCGACCGCTGCGGTGGCGTCGATGAACTGCTGGAAGCTGTGAATTCAAATGGCTGGTCGCCCAACCAAGTACAAGCCCAGAGTTTGCGGAGAGTGCGGAAAAGCTCTGCCAGCAGACGAATGCTGTGCGCCTTCAGGACGACATGATCACGAGCCCACGGCGGCGCGGTGGAAAAACGGCTCCTAACCTGGGAAAAGCGCAAAGCGCCCTCAAACTTCGCCAGCCGTCCAGTTATGCATAATATTCGGGTTGAGACCCATCAATTCATAGGGTACGATGCATTAAAATGCTATCTTGCGCATTTTACACGGCCTCGGATGCATTATGGACCACTTCTCAATCGTTTTGGCGCTGGCGCGTTCCGCATTGCAAAATCCTAATGTTGCAGTTCGCCAGCACCTCGAACGATTGCAGGAGGCGTTGACCTCCGCCGGCTCTTCCGAAGAGGCGCGAGCTCTCTCCAAACTGCTTTCGGGCGACGAGCGCAGCGGAAAGATCGAGCCCACGCGAGTGATCCTCACTCGCGCGGTCGTTGCAGGCGAAGTGATGAGCCCTACAGTAAGGCCACCGGCTGATAGGGAAACCGGCAACTTACTCGCGCAAATCGTTCATCCTGCGCAACTCAATGACCGCCCCCTCGTTTTCAATGCTTCTCTCCAACCGGCGGTTGACTCACTCGTCGAAGAATGGACGCATCTTGAAAAATTTCTCGCACTGTCAGTACGTCCGCCACTCAATTGCTTACTGTTCGGCGCGCCAGGGACCGGAAAGACACAGCTCGCCCGCGCCATCGCAAAGCGGCTAGAGCTGCCACTGGTTGTTGCGCGACTCGATGGATTGATCTCCTCGTTCCTTGGCACAACAGCTCGCAATATCGCTTCGCTTTTCGATTTTGCGAACAGATACCAGTGTGTTCTGCTTCTCGACGAGTTCGACGCGATCGCCAAAATCAGAGACGACCCTCATGAAGTTGGCGAGATCAAGCGCGTAGTCAATACGCTTCTGCAATGCCTAGATTCGCGATCCAGCATCGGCTTCACCCTCGCGATCACCAATCATGAACAACTCCTCGATAGCGCGATCTGGAGGCGCTTCGATGTCCGCGTTCATGTACCGAAACCTGATTTCGCATCGAGGCAGGCCATAGTCGAGCGTTACACGGCGGGCATTACACTATCGGATGCTGATCGACGGTTGCTTGCTTGGTTCACAGAAGGACGCAGTGGCGCCGAGATTGAAACGCTATGCAATGCGATCCTTCGAATGTTTGTACTGAAGAAGTCCGACGACTTCAGCATGGCTGAAGCTCTTCGCGTTAACGCACAGCTCAGCGCCGACTTTCGTGAATCACCACGGCAGCAGAAGCTCGTTGGCGAATTTGAGGCCTTAGCGAGGACGTTGGTAACCGATGAAGACGTCCGGTTCACACAAGGGGAGCTTGCTCAGATCTTCAATCGCGATCAATCGACGATTAGCCGATGGCTGAAACAGGACGGCGTTCCGCGGAGGCGCTAATGGCAAACAATCCAGTCCAGGTCATTCTCAATACCAAGAACTATCTGGAGAGACCCGAGGACAATGGCGGGGGTTCGGTGAAGGATTTCTTCAAAGGACGCGACGCCGAGTTCGAAGCTCACAAGACAAAGATCCTGGGCGAGCTATCGGAGATAGAAAAAAGGCTGAAGGCCAATCCCGATGTAGGGGTTGAATACGCTCACGTAGTTCTGCAAGGGGACGCCTGGGCCAAGACCAGAAGACCCACAACCGCGGTATTTCCTCCGGCACGCACGCCCATTGTTGGAAGCGGCGAGCTTGGTGAAATGATTGTCGAGCTTACGAGCGAAAACATCGCGGCCGTTCATCAAGCTGTCGATCGCGCGGAAATCGAGGTCGCTTACAAGAAAAACAAGAAGACCGATGAACTTGTACCCAACCCCAGCCGCGCGCGTGGCGAGGTGGGGGCAATCCAAATCCTCAGACCACATGAACCAACTGATCGCCGACGCTTCTCCGCCGAAGAGGCGATGAATTGGCTGAAGCACCCGCAAACTGGCGGCGTGTACATTGTTGAAACATTCGCCGACCCACGCGAGGTTGCGTCCGACACTCGCCGTACGCGAGCGAAACAGAACCTCGATCGCCTCCGGATGAATCTACGATCAATGCCCGTCGAAGTGGTTAAACCCCCAGCTCGGTACGAAGGTTCACGGTTGATCTTCCTCCGAGTCGCAGACAACGCACGGAGCAAACTGACACAGCACCAAGCTGTCCTCGATGTTCTAGACAAAGACCCCGCTGTTCGGAGAATCATGTTGCCGCCGATCGTCGAAGTTGGTCACTCCGTGCCGGGTAACCCCGCTGGTCCTGCTACGCTCAAAGCACCGGATGAGACTTCCCAGTATCCAGTCGTCGGCGTAATCGACACTGGCATCGCGAAATTGAAGGCGCTCGACGGCTGGTGCGCAGGTCGAACTGACTTTGTCGGCTCGACCGGCGGCCAAGATCGGTCGCATGGAACATTCATTGCCGGTCTTGTTGCAGCGTCGGATCAATTTAATGATGACAAGCTATTTGCAGAAGTGCCGTGCAAGTTCTTCGACCTCGCTCTGCACCCTACCACCAGTAGCGGCTATCAAGCCTTCTATCCAAGGGGCTTCTTAGATTTCCTCGAACAGCTCGAGATCGAGATCCTCACCGCAAAAGCGACTGGCGTGCGAGTGTTCAACATGAGCCTCGCACTGGAACGACAGGTTGCTGATGATGCCTATGGCGTGTTCGCTTGGATGCTCGATGTTATTGCCGACCTCCACGACGTCATTTTTGTACTCCCCGCTGGGAACCTGTCTTCGTCAACTTTCCGGTCCGAATGGCCAGATGATCCACCAGATGTGCTTCAGATGCTGGCCGACTACAGACATACAGGCAAAGATCGACTCCTGCAGCCGGCGGAGAGTATTCGCTCCCTCGTCGTTGGCGCATTGAATCCTCCGAAATGTTCGGGGCCATTGCGTCCGACCACTTACACGCGGCGAGGGCCCAGCGCAGCGCTGGGCATGAAGCCAGACGTGGCACATGTCGGTGGTCGTGGCAGCGCCAAGCATGAGTTGATGTCAATCGACACTTCAGGGAATGTGACGGATGGCTGTGGAACTAGCTACGCGGCACCACTCGTTGCCAGACAACTCGCAGCCTTGTCCAACCAGATCGAAGGACAAGTGGAAAGAGAGACACTCCTGGCCCTTCTAATTCACCACGCACGCACGCCGAAGGATCTTGCCGCCAAATCACTACGCCGGATTGCCCGCGACTTCGTGGGGTTTGGGTTGCCAGCTCAGAGCGCCCAGATGCTCGAAACGGAGGACCATGGAATCACGCTGCTCTTCAATGGCGTTCTAGAGCGCGACCGGGAGCTGGTCTTCCCCTTCTCATGGCCCGCGAGCCTGACAGATTCATCCGGCAACTGCAGAGGCAGAGTCAAGCTGACTCTTGTCTACCGCCCACCGGTTGATAGATCTTTCGACGCAGAGTTTGTTCGCGTAAATCTCGACGCACACCTGAGACAAGAATCATTCGATTCGAATACCGGTGACATCGCGTGGACAGGCCGACTGAGAAGCGAGACCGACAAGACATACGAGAAGAAGTTGATCGAGCATGGCCAGAAGTGGTCCCCGGTGAAGCAGTACGAAAAAAAGTTCCAAGGTATTGGCGCCTCTTCTCAGTGGCGATTGGTAATCGAAGGGCTCACGCGGACTGGCTTCAACTTTCCAACCAATGGCGTGCCTTTCTCGGTATTGCTTACGATTGAAGATCCCAAGAAAACAGAGCACGTATTTCAGGAACTCAGACAGGGCCTTCTTGCAGGCGGGGTGAAGCTTGCAGATGTTCGAACCGCAAATCGCATAACCACGAGGGGCGCTCCTTAGACAGGATCTTCCGCAGACTCGTGGTCCGAGGCATTCGCTCCCCGACTCCGACACCGAGGCTTGGACTTCTGTCGCCGCACTCAATTGCGGATCGGTGACATATGCCTAACCTCGCGACTGCGATCGATAACGTGCGCACCGATCTGATGACCGTCGATGCACAGTTGCACTGCCTTGAGATGGCGCTGACACACGGCTCCGATGCGAGTGCCTGCTCTACCGTCGCGGTTCACACCCGTGAACTGGTTCAGGAGTTGATGAGTCGTCTGGATCAAATCGTGTCGGACGTTGAGGTTGACCTTCTCTGGCTCAGGTCGCACGCGTCGCCCCAAGCTAACCTGGCGTGGCTGGCGATTCAGCTTCGGGCTTTTGGTCAATCGGCAGCAAGCCCTGGCGATACTCGGAAGGGATACATTGCGTGTCGGATGGGACAACGACCGCGACACCCTGGCGCGCAATCGCAGCCTTCGCATTGAGAATGGACTTCGCCGATTTACCGACGCCATCCCAGGTCCAGAACTCGTCGCACTGGGCGTCGATTGCGCTCGCCACATGAAGCGCGTCCGCTGGCCGCAGGTTCATCTCGTATTTCCACCTGAGGTCCCTGGCCCGCTCAAGAACGAAAATATCGGTCTGCCATGGCGTGACCCCGCCAGACCCAGACGTCAGGATGCTGCGAAAAATTCTCTGCGTCTCTTCGCTGATGTCCCCGTCGGCGGAAGTGCATTCCACGATACTGAAGAGCGACGTGACGACCGTGAGTCTCTTATCGCGCCCAGCACGGAGTGCTGTTTTCAGATGCCAGAGAAATTTCCCGCCGTCATGCACCTGTTTGCCGTTGGCATCCAGCGCAAGTTCAATGAAGCAGCAGGCGTCGAGGTAGATTTTTTTAGTGCTCATCGTCCCTGATGGCAGACACAAAGTCCGCCGCGCCCACACTCCCGGTCATTGACGGGGCACTGCCAAAGAATTTTTCGAACTCTTCGTCAGTGATGGAATCGACGAGCTTCAGTCGCTCGACGCCGATCTGGTCAATTTCTTTGCTGAGGCGATTCGCGCGCACCATTCCTGATACGTGTACGCGCCGGTCTCTGGGTGCCAAGGCGCTGACGACGTCGCCGTATAGCTCGCGGGGAAAGAAGCACTTGATGATGTTGCCGCGGGATACGTCGCGCAGGTCGAAATGTGGGCGCTCTGCTTCCTTGTAAAACGCGTGAATGACGCCCAGAACGGTGCCGTGGTACTCGATGAATTGCCGGACTGATTCGGTGAGCCGTTCGACAACTTCGGCAGTGACTAAGTAGGGCTTGGGGGGCTTCTTGGGGCTCTTCTTTGCAGGTAGCACCGCAACCGACACTGCCTCGCCCGGATGAATCTTCTTGGCGACCTGGGCGTACTGGAGGAAGGTCTTTTCAGTGGCGCCAGCAGAATGCGCCGCCTGCGGCTTTCCCTCGAACACAGACGTGGCGATGCGGCGGCAGGCTGCCGCCGTCTTGGCTGAGACACCCTCGTGAGTCGAAACCTCGAATCGAAGCGAGCCGTCCGTGAACTTGGATGCGCGCCACTGGTTTTCCACGGGCAACAGGCCCGCATCGTCGCCGATGGACTTGAAGAGCTTAGCCAACTCCTCCGGCAGCGTAGATAGGCGCGACAGTTCGATGGACTCTTGGCCCTTGAACAGCGTCACATGCATTCTGAATTGCGGCATCGAGAACGCTGACGCAGCGACGTATCGCCGGTGCTCCTCCGTGTAGTTGTACTGCGCAACCTTACAGCAGTGTATCGCGTCAGGGTGAAAGTGGGAAAACTAGCGATGGTCTCGGACCGCTAGCGGGCGCCGCCTGCGTCTGGGCGCGCTCAGGCACCGGAAAAATCTGGAGCCAGCCAGCCAACGTATGTTGCTTGGCTTCGGCAGGCTCAAAAAGTTTCTGTTTTCCAGCGATCATGTTTCGCGCACAACAGATCAGCTCGCCCCCAAAAGTTTGTCCGCCCTGGTTCGCCACTCCTTCGTGATCTGTCCCGCATGGTCTGCTTGGGACTCTCGGCGCGGAAACGGTTGACAGAGCTTCATGGCGCGATTGTTATGATGTCTTGGTACTGCCATTGCATCGCTATGACAATGCCATGGCGATGATTGTTAGGAAGATCATAGAAACTATAAGCGGCGAATCCAGACTGAAGCGGTCCGCCCATCGCCCCCACCCCGCCTGCCGCAGTCCGCGGACTATCAGCCAGATCTGTGACACAGTTGGCACTCCCGGCGACCCTGAAAATGGATGGCAAGCTCCAGATCGGGTGAGACGATATCCCAGTGATCGAGGAAGAACTGGCGGAGCACAAAGTAAACCGACCTATGCCTCGTGCTCCCATCGCACTCTGAGGCGAGGACCCATGGATGGGTATGTTACTCATGACGAGATCGCGCTCTGGGCTCTCCGATGGCTTCCACGTCTGTCAACCATTGGAGTTCGCCATGTCTCGAATTCTTCGCCGGCGCGAAATCTGCGCCATGACCACCCTGTCCAAAACGACCCTCTATGCGCGAATCAAGGAGGGTTCCTTCCCGAAAGCCATCCAACTCGGCCCCAAAGCCGTCGGATGGCGGGAAGACGAGGTGCTTGCCTGGATGACGGGCCAGCCGCGAAAGGGAGAACCACCCGCCGGGTCGGCCAGCCCGATCGACGCGACTCCTCCCACGGCACCAGCGCCGACTGCCATCACTGCGGCCGACTGTTGCAGAACACAGACCGCGGACAGTTCGGACCCTAGTGAACCGGCGGACGAGGCGGAACTGCTGGCCGACCTCGGACTGACAGAGGACCTGCCCGATGCAGAGTACTTCGCCAAGGCGAGCCAGATCGTGGAGAGCTGCCAGCAGGACGTGGCTGCCATCAACGCACGGGTGGCGGAGCACTATGCCCGCGAGAGGGACGCCCTCAGGCAGCGCCTGAGGGAGAGCGAGGAGCGGCTGAGCCGGATCGAATTCGCCCAGTCCGAGAAACAGCGGCAGTGGTACAGCCTGATCGAGGGAGCCGTGGGCTCGGATGTCGGGAGGTGGCTGCAACTCGTTCAGGCGCTCCTAGAGGCGGGAGACACCCGGTCTGCCATGGCTGTGTATATCGATCCCCCTCCCAGCATCCGCCGGGCCCTGGAATCCTCAGCCGCGGGCAATCAAGTGCCGCCGGACATGCTCACTGAGCCGCTTTTCAGCGCCGGATAGGACGCCTCCACCCAAGCGCGCAGGGATGCGCGCCGCTGTCTCGCCTTCTAGCCCGAAGGCCGCGTATAGGGCACGTAGGGACGCGCGGACCCTTTGACCGCGTTACGATCCCCAGATGCCATCAACAGCCTCATGCTCCTCAAGAACAACGACTGATCCGATCCTGCCCGCATGCCACGTGTTCTAAATTTCTACATGGACGATTCAGGCACACGCCTACCGAATCGCAAGCCATTGAGGTTTAATCCTAACGTCCGCGACTTTTTCGCGCTCGGCGGCGTCCTGATCAATGAAGAGGACGAGGCAGGCGCTCGCAAGCTGCATTCGGATTTCTGTTCGCGGTGGTCCATCAACTATCCACTGCATTCCGTGGAAATCCGCCACAGCACGGGCAGATTCACCTGGCTGAAGCGTGACGGCACGGAATACGGCCGGTTCATGAACGACCTTACGAAGACCTTGCTGGCGATGGAGGTCCTAGGCGTGACCTGCGCGATCGATCGACCGGGATACGACGCTCGCTACCGAGAGAAATACGGCCGCCGACAATGGCATCTCTGCCAGACAGCATTCGCCATTGCGGTCGAGCGTGCGGCGAAGTTCGCGCGACGCGACGGTCGAAAGCTGCGCGTCATGCCAGAGCGCAGCAGCAAAGCCGATGACGAGCGACTGGTTGGCTACTACAGTGACCTGAGAACGGCGGGCCCGCCCTTTGAGACAACGACGTCGGCACCCTATGCCCCGCTGACGGCAAAGGAATTTGCTGAGACCCTTCACGAGATCCGGTTTAAATCAAAGTCGTCCCCCATGGGGCAAGTCGCGGATATGTTCTTGTGGCCAATGGCTATCGCCGGTTACGACCCTTTGAACCGCGCCTACGTGGCACTGCGAGACGCAAAGCGCCTCATCGAGATTCGTCTGAGGGAGGGACAAGCCGAGGTCTGCGGGTCCAAATACAGTTGCTTTGAACTCGTGCGGCGGCACCAACGCGGGGGCTAGAAACGACAAAGGCCCAGATCCTCGATCTGAGCCTTTGCGGCGGCCTTCTTGCGAAGACCTCGTGGGCGATGCCCGATAGCGATACTGACGGCTCCGTCAGTCGGTTTCAAGTGCTACGCACGCTTCCAGGAACCGGTGTTTTTCCCACAATTTTCCCATGGGTCGACCGCCCGGGCTTTGATTTAACCCTAAGTACTTGATTAGAAATGGCGTCCCCAAAGGGATTCGAACCCTTGTTACCGCCGTGAAAGGGCGATGTCCTAGGCCTCTAGACGATGGGGACGCACGTACCGACGGGGCTTGGTGGAGCTAGCCGGGATCGAACCGGCGACCTCTTGCATGCCATGCAAGCGCTCTCCCAGCTGAGCTATAGCCCCACGCGGGAGGCGCGCAATGTATTGAAGGGCCCTCGACCTGTCAAGGCAACTTCGGAGTTCCGAGCGCTTCAGGAAATGCCTTGCTCAGGCCGCCAGTGCAACCTTGCGTGCCGCATCGATGCGCAGCAGCGTCGTCTCGCGTCCCAGCACTTCCAGCGTTACATCGATCGGCGGCGATACCGACGTCCCGGACACCGCAACGCGGATGGGCTGCGCAACCTTCCCCAACCCGACGTTGAGTGCTGCCGCGACGCTGTTGACGGCATCGTGGATAGCAGCAGCATTCCACTGCGGAAGCGCTGACAGACGCTCATGAACCGCGGCCAGCACGGGGGCGCTTTCTGCCGTGAGGTTTTTCTTGGCCGCCTTCTCGTCGTAACCCTTGAGTTCGGCGAAGAAGAACACGCTGTTCTGCGCCATCTCCTTCAGCGTCTTGGCCCTTTCCTGCTGCGCCTTAGCCACAGCGGCAAGCTTGGCGTTGTCCTCGACCGCGACACCCAGCGCCGCGAACTGGAACTGCAGATGCGGCACGAGCGACTGCGGCGTCGATCGCATGATGTGTTGCTGATTCAGCCACAGCAGCTTGTCGGGATTGAAGGCGGACGCCGACTTGTTGACATCCTTGATATCGAACAGCGCCTGCATCTCTTCCAGCGTGAAGACTTCCTGGTCGCCGTGCGACCAGCCGAGTCTCACGAGATAGTTCAGCAGCGCCGACGGAAGAAAGCCCTCTTCCCGATACTGCAGCACACTGACTGCGCCGTGACGCTTCGACAGCTTCGCGCCGTCCGCGCCCAGGATCATCGGCACGTGCGCGTATACCGGCGGGGTCGATCCCAGCGCCTTGAGCATGTTGATCTGGCGCGGCGTGTTGTTCAGGTGATCGTCGCCGCGAATGACATGCGTGATCTTCATGTCCATGTCGTCGACGACGACGCAGAAATTGTAGGTCGGCGTGCCGTCCGATCTTGCGATGATGAGATCGTCGAGTTCGGTGTTCTGGAACTCGACGTTGCCATGGATCACGTCTTCGACGATGACCGAACCGTCGACGGGGTTGGCAAAGCGGATCACCGGATCGACGCCGGGGCGCGGTTCGGTGCGGTGGCGGCACGTTCCGTCGTAGCGCGGCTTCTGCTTCGCGGCCTCCTGCCGGCTGCGCATCTCGGCGAGTTCTTCCTTGGTGCAGTAGCAGCGGTACGCGTGCCCGTCCTGGACGAATTTCGCAAGCACTTCGCGATAGCGATCCATGCGCCGCGTCTGATAGAACGGACCCTCGTCCGCACTCAGTCCGAGCCATTCCATTCCGTCGAGAATGACTTGCGTGGCTTCGTCGGTCGATCGCTCCCGATCGGTATCCTCGATGCGCAACACGAACGTGCCGGCATGGCGCTTCGCGTACAGCCAGGAGAACAGCGCAGTCCGGACTCCGCCGATATGCAGCATGCCGGTGGGACTGGGGGCGAAACGGGTGCGAACGGACATGTGCGATGAAGCCGTCTGGAATTCTTGAGTTCGTATCGACTTGTGAACCCGACGCGGGACGAAGTCGGCGTCGCATGGCGACGAGAGATGGTGGGCGGTACAGGGATTGAACCTGTGACCCCTGCCGTGTGAAAGCAGTGCTC